>NZ_JBJPHU010000022.1:0-81262 GCF_052939515.1 Phormidesmis sp. 146-33 | reverse complement strand
GGGGGGCAGAAGCCGTGAACAACGAAGCGGAAAACCTCTTATCGAATTCACGTTATTTAGCCTATTTGTTTAACGTAAATTCAACGTAAATTCAATGAGGCTTTTTCGTGTCGTCTTTTTGATGTCTAGTTCGATTGAGGTTTCCGTCAATCTAGAAAGAGTCGTGCTTTAGGTATGCGGCTGACGCTTCCGTATTACTCCTGATTTATACTGAAGTATTGTTACATAGTCGGCTCTGGAACGGTGCAAAAATACGGAGTCTTTTGAGAAAAATTGATAATGAATTGATGAAGCTTTTCGCCGTCACGCTTTTCTGACAAAACTAAATTGGCGATCGCCAGTGCGGTATTCTGCTCCTTACTCTTCAAGAATTCGACTTCTTTGCGAAACATTAAGCTTTATGAGACTCAGCCCTCACAACCGCTTTTGAAGAATCGACAATAGAAATAGAAGCTTTTGAAGCCAGCAATTAGGAGACTGTGGAATATGGTTAGCCAAGCAGATCGCATCTATGAAACCCAAACGCAAGCGATCGCCCGTCAGCTTTTGGCCGCGACGAGAGAGGGGCGTTCTCTGTTTGCCCAGATGCGAGATCAGATGCGTTGGGATGACAAACTGTTGGGCTGGACGATGGGCAACCCCAATCTCAGGGTGCAGCTATTTCGCTTTATCGACTGTCTGCCTGCCTTGAGAAGCAAACCTGAGATCGCCCGTCATTTGCAGGAATATTTGGGCGATGCCAGCGTCGAGTTGCCATCTGCGCTCAAGGGAATGCTCAATTTTGCCAATGCCGACTCGATGCCGGGACAGGTAGCCGCGACGACCGTTTCTACAGCAGTTGAGACGCTGGCTCACAAATATATTTCAGGTGAAAACACCAAGCAGGTTCTCAAAACCCTGGAGCGGTTGCGTAAAGACAAGATGGCGTTCACGGTGGATCTGCTGGGCGAAGCGGTGATTACAGAAGCGGAGGCTCAGTCTTATCTCGATCGCTACCTCGACTTGATGACCCAACTCACCGAAGCTTCGCAAAATTGGGGGACGGTGCCTGTGATCGACTTGGCGGACGGGAAGCCGCTCTCAAAAGTGCAGGTATCTGTCAAGCTGACGGCGTTTTATTCGCAGTTTGATCCGTTGGATGCTGAGGGCAGTGAAGCACGGGTGAGCGATCGCATTCGCATTCTCTTGCGGCGGGCTAAGGAGTTGGGGGCGGCGGTGCATTTTGATATGGAGCAATACGCTTACAAGGATCTGACACTCTCGATTCTCAAGCGGATTTTGATGGAAGAGGAGTTTCGCGATCGCTCGGATTTGGGAATGACGCTTCAGGCTTATTTGCGAGACAGTGAGCAGGATTTACACGATTTGATCGCTTGGGCAAAACAGCGGGGCACACCGTTAACGGTTCGGCTAGTCAAGGGCGCTTATTGGGATCAGGAAACGATCAAAGCGGTGCAAAAAGATTGGCAGCAGCCCGTTTACAATCAAAAGCCCGCAACAGATGCCAACTTTGAAACGATGACAAGACTGTTGCTGGAAAATCACGAGCATTTGTATGCGGCGATCGGCAGTCACAATGTCCGCACTCAAGCTCACGCGATCGCCATTGCCAAAGCGTTAGAGATTCCGCGCCGTCGGATTGAGTTTCAGGTGTTGTATGGGATGGGCGATAAGTTGGCGAAAGCGATCGCCGATCAGGGCTATCGAGTCCGCGTCTACTGTCCCTACGGCGACCTGATTCCTGGCATGTCTTATCTGATTCGTCGTTTGTTAGAAAACACCGCCAACAGTTCTTTTCTCCGCCAAAACCTGGAAGAACGCCCCGTCGAAGAATTGTTAGCGCCGCCGATCGCCGAACCCGCCCCTTCAGAACCCTCCTCACGCCTCACGCCTCACGCCTCATCCCTCCCCCGTCTCTTCCAAAACGTGGCGGATACCGATTATGCAGAAGTCGAGGCGCGCGATCGTATTCAAAACGCCTTACAGTCCGTGCGTCAGCAGTTGGGTAAAACTTACTTACCTCTCATTGATGGGGAATACGTCGAAACTGCTGAGAAACTGGATTCTGTCAATCCGTCTCAATTTAATGAGGTCGTAGGACGGATTGGCATGATTAGTGTGGAACAGTCCGAGGACGCGATCGCCGCCGCCAAAACAGCCTTTCCCGCGTGGCAAAAAACGCCAGCCACTGAGCGGGCTGGAATTCTCAGAAAAGCGGCCGATCTGTTGTCACAACGCCGCGAAGACCTGATCGCCTGGATGGTGTTGGAAACGGGAAAACCTGTTAAAGAGGCAGATGGAGAAGTGTCAGAAGCGATCGACTTTTGCCGCTACTACGCCGACGATATGGAACGGCTGAATCAAGGCTACGCCTACGATCTGCCCGGTGAAACGAACCGTTATCACTATTATCCTAGAGGCATTGTCGTCGTCATTTCTCCGTGGAATTTTCCGCTGGCGATTCCGATGGGGATGGTGGTGGCGGCTTTGGTGACGGGCAACTGTGCGCTGCTCAAACCTGCGGAAACCTCGTCAGTGATTGCGGCAAAAATTACAGAAATTCTCGTGGATGCGGGCATTCCTCGTGGCGTGTTTCAGTTTGTGCCGGGAGATGGTGCGTCTGTGGGTGCCCATTTGGTCAAACATCGCGACGTTCACATGATTGTATTTACCGGATCTCAGGCCGTCGGCTGTCAAATCTATGCCAACGCAGCCGTTCTGCAACCAGGGCAAAAACATTTGAAGCGCGTCGTTGCAGAAATGGGCGGCAAAAACGCCATCATCGTCGATGAAAGTGCCGATTTGGATCAGGCCGTTCAGGGAGTCATCCAGTCTGCCTTTGGCTATAGCGGTCAAAAGTGTTCGGCTTGCTCACGGGCGATCGTTCTCGACTCGATCTACGACACCTTTTTGAATCGGGTAATTGAAGCTACTCGATCGCTCAACATCGGACTTGCCGAATCGCCCAGCACGCAAGTCGGGCCCGTCATCGATGCCGAGGCTCAACGTCGAATTCGAGACTACATCGAGCAGGGTCGCACCGAAGCAGAAGTCGCCCTCGAAATGCCCGTTCCCGACTCTGGCTATTTTGTCAGTCCAGTCGTCTTTGCCAACGTGTTGCCCTCTGCCAAGATCGCCCAAGAAGAAATTTTCGGGCCGGTTCTGGCTGTCATGAAAGCGCAGACATTTGACGAAGCCTTGACGATCGCCAACAGCACGCCCTTTGCTCTCACAGGCGGACTCTATTCGCGAACGCCCTCCCACATCGAGCAAGCCCAAGCAGAATACGAAGTCGGCAATCTGTATATTAATCGCGGAATCACAGGGGCGATCGTCGCTCGTCAACCCTTTGGCGGCTTCAAACTGTCAGGCGTTGGCTCCAAAGCAGGCGGCCCTGATTATTTGCTGCAATTCCTGGAGCCTCGCGTCGTCACCGAAAATGTGCAGAGACAGGGATTTGCGCCGATCGAAGGAGCAGAGTAGCAGGGATGAGGGATGAAATAGATTCGGATTGGTGTTGGGGTGGGGCGATCGCAGGTAAAGGTCATCTCTCCGTGGGTGTTCTGAATATAGGAAGAGGGTAAGCACGGGAGCATTGCCCCTACAATGGATGCTCATTACACCCTGACTGATAACTAGCCCTCTTTTTTCATCCCTCATCCCTCATCCTTTCCTTTTATGGCCGTGGCAAACTCTAAATCTTTTCCCGCCTGGGCGTTGATATCGTTGGTGACGAATGGTTTGCTGCTGGCGACGGTGGCCTTATTGTTGTTGAGAAATGAGTCTCCGAGCAATTCATCGCGGATCAAAATTACGCCGCTTCCTGCTTCGACAACGGATGCTCAAGAAGCTGCTGACATCGTTTCTAAGCTGGAGTCACGACAACAATTGACCTATGAACAATGGGTTGATTTGTTAGACAAAGAAGCGAAGGCTGCGGTCAAAAATAAGCCCGATCGCTTAACCGTTTTGGTTGGGGATTCGCTGAGTTTGTGGTTTCCACCGGAGTTGTTGCCCAGCGATCGTACCTGGCTCAATCAAGGGATATCAGGCGAAACCTCTGCGGGATTGCTCAAGCGCTTGAATCTTTTTGAAAAAACAGAGCCTCAAGCAATCTTTTTGATGATTGGTATTAATGATCTTGTCAAAGGCGTATCTGACCAAGACTTGTTAGAAAATTATCAAAAAATCGTTCAGGATCTCAAAGAGGCTCATCCCAAAAGTAGAATTATTGTTCAATCAATCCTGCCTCACGCTAACAAGTCAACCAACGAAAAACGCGATCGCTTACTCGATATTTCTAACAAGCGAATTCATGATTTAAATCAAAAAATTGCTGCGATCGCTCAGTCCGCCAACGTTTCTTATCTGGACTTACAACCACTTTTTGTAGACAACGAAGGTTACCTGCGATCAGAACTAACTACTGATGGACTGCACCTCAGTTCTCAAGGTTATCTGGTGTGGCGATCGGCGATTCAAACCTTTAGCCAGTTGGAATTGGACACCTCAAAATCCGAAAGCTAGTCCCTACGCTCAATTCGTCCTATGATCATCACTAGTCGCGTCATCTCAAGGAAGCCCGATGGACACCAAAGCATTTAAGCGATCGCTCAACAGTTCTGAAAACTACCACCGCAAAGGGTTTGGTCACGATGCCGAAGTTTCAGACGTGATGGATTCTGAGTACCAGAGCGACCTGATTCAGCAGATTCGCGAGAGTCAGTACACCTTAAAACGCGACAACGTGACGATTCGATTAGCGCAGGCGTTTGGGTTTTGTTGGGGAGTCGAACGAGCCGTGGCGATGGCGTATGAGACGAGGCAGCACTTTCCCACTGAGCGGATTTGGATTACCAATGAAATTATTCACAATCCCTCGGTCAATCAGCGTTTGCGCGAGATGAATGTGCATTTTATTGAATTGATCGCGGGTGAAAAAGATTTTTCTGGGATTGAGCATGGCGATGTTGTCATCCTTCCCGCGTTTGGGGCAAGTGTGCAGGAAATGCAATTGTTAAATGATCGCGGCTGTACGATCGTCGATACGACCTGTCCCTGGGTTTCAAAGGTCTGGAATACAGTCGAAAAACATAAAAAAGTTGCTCACACATCAATCATTCACGGCAAATATAACCACGAAGAAACGATCGCCACGAGTTCCTTTGCGGGCACTTACTTAATCGTGCTGAATCTGAAGGAAGCGGAATACGTCGCGAACTATATTTTGAATGGCGGCGGTTCGCAGAGCGAGAGGCTTCGCCAACGCACAGAATTTCTCAACAAATTCAAGAATTCAACGTCATTAGGATTCGATCCCGATCGCGATCTACAACAAATTGGTATCGCTAATCAAACCACGATGTTGAAGGGCGAAACGGAGCAGATTGGCAAGCTATTTGAACACACTATGATGCGGAAGTATGGCCCCGATCAACTCAGTCAACACTTCCTCAGCTTCAACACGATTTGCGATGCGACTCAAGAGCGTCAAGATGCCATGTTTGAGTTAGTGGATGAAAAGCTAGATTTGATGATCGTGATTGGCGGCTACAATTCTTCAAACACAACCCACTTGCAAGAAATTGCGATCGATCGTTCCATTCCCTCTTATCACATTGATTGTGTGGATCGAATTTTGTCGAGCGATCGTATCGAACACAAACCTTTGCATCGGGATCTCGAAGTCACCAAAAATTGGCTTCCCGATGGTGAAATCGTGGTAGGCATTACGTCTGGCGCTTCGACACCCGATAAAGTTGTGGCTGATGTGATTGAAAAAATCTTTGCGCTCAAAGCGGCTGTTTCGATGGTTTAGAAGAAGTTTAGAAAGTTGGGGTGATCCGGGGAAAATGAGTTTTGTCACCCCAATTTTTGCTGCATGAATGCTTTAGACTCGCCTCGATCGTTTTACACTCACGCCAATGGAGAAATTTGGTTAGGAGACGCGATCGTTTGGCTAAAATCGCTAGATTCCAACTCGGTTGATCTGGTGTTTGCTGACCCTCCCTACAATCTCAAAAAAGCAGAATGGGATACCTTTGAATCGCAGCAAATTTACGTTGAATGGTCGCTGCAATGGATCGAACAAACTGCTCGAATTCTTAAACCAACGGGCACCGTTTATATCTGTGGATTCTCTGAAATTTTGGCGGATTTGAAGTTACCTGCTTCTCGATATTTTCAGGGTTGTCGCTGGCTAGTCTGGCACTACAAAAACAAGGCAAATTTGTCTAACGATTGGGGGCGATCGCACGAAAGCATTCTGCATTTTAGGAAGACCAAAAAGTTTTATATGAATGTAGAAAACGTGCGGATTCTCTATAGCGAACACACGCTAAAGTATCCCGATCGACCTCAAGCCGAGACGAGTCAATATGGAAGTCATGAAAAAATTTGGCACCCTAATCCCAAAGGCGCAAAACCAAGAGACGTAATTGAGATTCCGACAACTTGTAATGGAATGGATGAAAAAACAAATCATCTGACTCAAAAACCAGAAGAATTAGTCAGAAAGTTTTTGTTGGCGTCTTCTCAAAGAGGCGATGTGATTGTTGATCCCTTTCTAGGCTCCGGAACGACCGCTGTCGTCGCCGAACAATTGGGACGAAAATGGCTAGGCTGTGATCTCAGTGCCGAATATTTAAGTTGGGCAGTTCAGCGTATTCAAATTGCAAAATCGATGTCAGACGAAGAGTGGTTCTGGTTCGATCGCAAAAATGAGGCGCGCAGAAAAAAGATCCGGTGAACGGTAAAGTGAGGGTAATCGATCGCATCGAACTGCTATGGGCCCTCAAGACGCTAGAACGCTCAGAAGATTTATTTACAGCCTCATTTTTGCCTTTCTCTATTTGATCTGGAGTTTTCCGGTTCAGGCGGGTATGTTGTCCGATCGAGTGGCTGCTTTTCCTCAATGGCAGTCCAAACCACCCATCCAAACGGCTCAGGGCGATCTGATCTATCCCACCTGGTTTAAAGGAACCTGGCACGTCACCAGTACGCTCGTCGATTTGGTTGCACCCCTTGCTCCAGAAGTGGTCACTCCCGGCTTTGAGAGCAATCGTGACTATTTAAATCAGCCCGTTAAGTTTGATGTGCGGTTTGTTAAACAAGGGTCTGCCAAAAATCGCATTGCTGCCGCCCTCAAATCGCTGCAACAACGGTCACGAACCCCAGAAGTTGTCGCCGATCGCGCCTTCAATGGTTTGAATTTGGCAAAGGCTTATCTGGGCGATCGAGCGGTTTTGGCGGTCAAAGTCGATCCAGAGTCTCCCAATCGGCAAATTACGCTGTTGAGAGATGATCGTCAGCTAGTGTCGATCGTCAACGCCAGATCTGTTGAAACGCCTGCTTTGAATCAATTCATCACGACAGAAATCTTTCAGCAGATTTTTCGCGGCAGTTCCCAACCCTATCTCAATCAGGTCGAGACGACGACAGCTTATCGGAGAAGTGAGGAGAGAGGAGAAAGTGAGGAGAGAGGAGACAGGAGTGAGGAGAGAGGAGACAGGAGTGAGGAGAGAAGAACGCCTGCGATCTCTTCGAGTTACCCGCAAGGGGTCGTCGCTGACCAGATGACGGCGGTCTATTTGTCTTCTCAAGATCCTGATTACTTCAAAACGGGCGAAAGACCTGTGGCGCTTTATCGCTATCGACTGGAATTTGTGCCTGTAGAAGCGGTGAGTCTGCCCTCAGAGTGATTTTTTGTAACGTTAGAAATTCGACTCTGTAAGCAATTTACAAGCAATGATTACAGAAGTTTGCAAGAATCGTCAGCAAAGTAAACTTTATTGTCTTTCGAGTCCATCCCAGAAATGCCTTTGCTATTGTCAGAATATTGACGGGTAATTCATCCGGTTCATTTGCTGTCTGAGAATTTACGAGTCATTGCGGCTCTTCCTCAAAAGCAACTCAACACTTTAGACAATCTATCTCAGTCAGCATTTCTGAAAGTCAGGAATCGCTAATCTCCAAATCCGCTCACTCAAACCAACTGTATTCCCTCTTTTTTAGAACCCCAGATGACCTCTTTTCTTAAGCCCTGGAACATAAATCACTATTGCGAACAATGGATTGCTGATTGGTGCCAAGATAACGGCTGGACTGATTGGTTTGTCGAGCGATCGAGCTATTGGGCGTTTCCTCCAAATGCAGTGATGCCTGTCCCGATTCCCACTCAGGTACTCAAGTCCATCAAGGCAGAAAAAGGTCTTAGCACCGAGGAAAGAATCTGGTGTCTCAGCGCTCTTGTAAGTACCGTCATTGCCGCTGCGTCAGGCTATTTTATGTCGTCCCCAATGCCTTTTGTTTTGGCGTTTGCTTTCTGCGCGATCGTCGTTGCTCGAATGGATGACGAAGAATCTTTTCCTTGTTTTGAGGAAGAAGAAATCTAGAATTTCTTAGCAAGTTAAAGCTAAAAAAAGGGGTGAGCCTGGTAGCTTATCCCTCTTTTTTTGGAACAAATTTTATTAGACTAAAGAATGTTTTAACCTTCGTCCTTAATCTTCATCTTTACCCTTCATCAATGACTTGGGCTGACACTTCTACTGCTTCGACATCGATCGTACCCGAAGGAGTCATTCGCTTAAAGCGTCCCTGCTCGACCTGCAACGGCTCCCCACAGCTAGGACATTGAATGTCAGCCTGATTGATGCCCGCAAACTCATAGCTACAAACCGGACAAGCCGCCTGAACCAGGTTTTTCTTGAGCCACCACTGAAACGCAAAAAACGCCACCACCGGAGCCAACAACAGCAGACCCAACAAAACAAAAAACGACTTAATCAACCATCCCAACCCCAGCGCCGTCAGCAACCAGACAAACCCAATCAGGGTCAGCAGGCGACCAAAGCCAGTGATACTCAGTTGAAGATTGTTGAGGCTGTTCTGGTTCACAGCAGACTCCTGGAAATGAAATAAACTATCTTAATTGAAGCAGATCCCATCGTCGCTCAGGGGACGGCTATCTCTACTCAAAGGGGATCAGGTTTCCGACTTGCGATCGACACTCTCTACAGCATAAGTTATCTGATCGATGGGCACACAAAACTGCTCCAAAGTTTAATCAGCGTAACCTTTACCAGGAATTGAGCATGACAATTTTTTTAGCAGGAGCCAGTCGAGGAGTCGGTCGAGAAATTGCCAAGGGTCTGACGGCGCAAAATCTCAGCCTAAAGGCACTGCTCAGATCTCAAGCCGCCGCCCCCGAATTGCAAGCCTTGGGAATCGAAGTCACGATCGTCGATGCCATGAGTCTCGATCAAGTTGAGTCAGCCATGAGCGGAACTTCCATCGACACCGTAATCAGCACGATCGGCGGCAAGCCCCAGGATGGAGAACGCGCCGACTATCTGGGCAACAAAAATTTAATTGATGCAGCCGTAAAAGCGGGCGTTCGCAGATTCATCTTAGTCACGTCGATCGGCAGTGGTGAAAGTGCGGTGGCTCTGCCGCCTCAAGCTCTGCAAACCCTGGGTGAAGTTCTCAAAGAAAAGGAGAAAGCCGAACAGCATTTAATCCAGAGTGGATTGATTTACACGATCGTTCGACCAGGCGGACTCAAATCTGAACCTGCGACTGGCAACGGCATCTTGACCGAAGATCCCAAAATTGCGGGGACGATTCATCGGGCGGATGTGGCGCAGCTAGTCTGTCGCTGTGTGAGTCGCGATCAGTCAAACAATCGAGTTCTATCGGCGGTCGATCGCGAAATGATCTACGGCACTCCAGACTTTGAGGAATTCAAACTGGACTAGCGATCGAGGAATGAGAAATCAAGGAATCAAACTCATTCCATTTTAGAACTTGCAACTCTGGCGCAAATTTTTGTCGAGGTCAAAGGCGATCGCCGCTCATTTCCTCAAAATTCCTAAGCCATCACCATGCCGCCATCCACGTTAAAGACCTGTCCCGTGATGTAAGAGGCTGCTGGAGACGCAGCCAAAAATCGGATCATTCCGGCGACCTCTTCGGGCTGACCATAGCGACCTAGCGGAATGTATTTGAGAATCTCATCCGACTTCAGATCATTCGTCATGTCGGTTGTGATGAATCCCGGTGCGACCGCATTGACCGTAATGCCCCGACTAGCAAGCTCTTTAGCCACAGTGCGCGTAAAACCAATCACTCCCGCTTTTGCCGCACTATAATTTGCCTGTCCCGGATTGCCCATCTGGCCCGCGACCGACGTAATGTTGACAATGCGCCCCGATCGCTGCTTCAACATAATTTTGCTGACGGCTCTGGTGCACAAAAACACGCCCGTTAAGTTTAAATCCATGACTGCTTGCCAGTCTTCTAGCTTCATTCTCAACAGCAGCGTATCGCGAGTAATGCCAGCATTGTTGACTAACACATCCACTCTGCCCCACTTTGTCATCGCAGACTCGACCAGCGCATCGACCTGATCCGCTTTAGAAACATCCGCAGCGACCGCGATCGCCTCACTTCCCAATGCAGAAATCTCCTCGACCACTTTTTCAGCCGCCCCGCTAGAACTGGCGTAGTTAACGACCACCTTCGCGCCCTCCGATGCCAACGCCAGCGCCGTCGATCGACCGATTCCCCGTGACGCACCTGTGACGATCGCCACCTTCCCCGACAACTGTAGCTCTGTTGGCAATGCTTCCATAACGGCTTCCTCTCAGTTCTGTGCGGATCTGATCATATCGGCAAAGGAGAACTAGAGAAGAAGGGATGAGGGATGAGGGATGAGGGATGAAGACCAATGTTCACGTCGGGTGTTGTTCCAAGTTCAAAATTTAGAAACCGAACCTTAACACCCAGAGGACTCCTCATATCTTAAGTTCAGATCTTAAGTTCAGAGTCCAAAACTCAACACCTAAATCCCCCTCTCATCCCCTCCTCCCTCCTCCCTCCTCCTCCCATCCCTCCAAAGTTGGCTTTTTTTCAAGATGAAGAGTAGGATTGCATCTATTGCTTTGCGGTTTAAGATATCCTTGGCAATCGCGCAGTTTTTACGGTGGCTATGACTAGAGATCGCGGCATTCCTAATCGGCGGATTCCGAAACCTTCGCAGCCTCAGCCCCGCAGGAAGGCGGCCAACTCATCGTCTCAAAATCTAGACCGTTCGCACAAGGCCTCTACAAGGCAAACGTCTTCCTCAGAGACCGATTCCTCAAAGCAGACGCTTGATCGAGATAGTCCGCCTGACACTCCACCCGAAGCGACCTGGAAACGGCTCCGCAACTGGAAGACGGCTGTCATTTTGGGATTGGTCATGACGACGGGGTTGACCGCTTTCTCGATCGGGTTCCTGTTTAAGCTACCCGCCGTTCCCAACTGTCCCGCAATTTTTTGGCCGCTGGCCTCGGCCTCGCTGCGAATGCACTGTGCCCAGCTTGCCGCTAACAAACAAACTGTTAATGATCTGCTCGAAGCGATTAAATTAGTCAACAGTCTGCCGCCTGACCATCCCCTTCATGACGAAGTAAACCGTCTGGTCGAGCAGTGGGCCGAAGATATTTTAGGGCTTGCAGATGAAGCATTTCACGCCGGAAAACTCAAGGAAGCGATCGACGTGGCTCGCAAGATTCCCAACAACACCAGCGCCCACGACCAGATTGAGAAGCGGATTGAGAAGTGGCAGGGCATTTGGGCTGAAGCAGAGATTATCTATGGTCGAGTTGAAGACGCGCTGCGAAAACAAAACTGGCGTAAGGCTTCTTCGGAGGCGGCCCGGTTGCTGTCGATCGACAATAATTTCTGGCAAACCACCAAGTATCAAGAACTTACCACCATCATTACAGCGACTCGTCAGGACATTAGTAAGTTAGCCAAAGCAAAAGACTTGATCGATCGCGGCGGCGTAACCAATCTACTCGAAGCGGTCAAACTGATTTCTAGCATTGATGAAAAGAGCTATGTCTACCAGGAAGCTCAAGAAACCGTTGCCAAGGTAGGTCAAGAAATGATGGATTTGGCTCAGGCCAGACTCGATCGCAAAGACCTGTCAGGCGCGCTGGATATCATTAGCAAGATTCCACCGAATACAAAGTTGCAGCGTGAGATCGAAGATTTTGATGTGATTGCACGAGCGCAGTCAAAAGCCTGGGGTGGTACGGCGGCAGACATTGAGGCGGCGATCGCTCAAGCCCAAGATCTCCAATTGGGCCGCCCTTATTACGATAAAGCCCAAAAACTGATCGCCCGTTGGCAGCTAGAAAAGAGTGATGTGGCACAACTAGAACGAGCGCGGCAACTGGCTCAATCGGGTAGATCAGATGATTTAGCGGAGGCGATCGCGCAAGCGTCTCTCGTTCCGTCTGACAATCCTCGGTCTAAAGAAGCGCAACAACTGGTCAGTCAAGTTTCGAGTCAGATGCAAGAGATGCAGGATCGGCCGATTCTCGACCAGGCAACTCAAATGGCAAGCGCTGGCGATGTGAATGGGTTACAGTCGGCGATCGACGAGGCCAGACGGATCACATCAGGACGATCGCTCTACGACGAGGCTCAGGGCAAAATTGGGCAGTGGCGATCGCAGATTGCTCGACTGCAAGACCAGCCAATTCTCGATCAGGCGGACACGTTGGCGGATGCCGGAGATTTGCTGAGTGCGATCGCGGCGGCTCAACAGGTCAATTCTGGCAGTGCACTTTACGATAATGCTCAGGCAAAAGTGCAAAACTGGCAAAACCGCATTCAAGCCCAAAGCAACCTGCAAGCAGCCAGAGATGCGGCCAATGGGGGCACGCCGGATGCGTTGTCACAGGCAATTCGATTAGCAGATGGGGTGCCAGGGACGACTTCTCTACGAACGGAGGCTAATCAGGCAATCACTCAATGGAGTCAGCAGATTTTGCAGGCGGCGATCGTTCAAGCTGACACAGACGTTTTGGGCGCGATCGCCACGGCTCAAAAAATCCCCCCCCGCACCGAGGCCTACGCAGCCGCACAGTTACAGATTCAGGCTTGGAGAAAAGCGATCGGGCGCTAGACCAATCTTTCTCTGCGATCATCAATCCGGGCAGATCTCTAACTTCCTTACCCGTGAGGGACTTTGAACCGGAATACGAAACTCAAGACTCCTTGAAATCGATCGCTAAAATAAGAAGAACTCTCCTCAGTCTCAGTCAACTATGGACATCTCACTCACCCCCGAAACTGAACAGTTTATTCAACAACAAATCGCGATCGGTAAGTTCTCCTCGGTTAGTGAAGTGATTGATGCTGGGGTCAAGCTTTTGGAAGAACGAGAACGCATCTACAAAGGACGATTTGAAGAACTTCAGCGCGAGGTCATGATCGGCATTGAGCAACTCGATCGCGGTGAAACAGTAGATGGTGAAACTTTTATGCAGGAGTTAAAAGTCAAACTCCACAAGAGACAGGAGAAACTCTCTTAATGAGCGCAAGATATACATTGCTGTGCAAGCAAGCCGAGATATTGAGCGGATCAGTGGCTATATTGCTGATCAAAGTGGAATGAGAGCCTCTGAGAAATTTATTGACAAGCTCAATCAGAAGTTTTTAACGCTCACTCAGTTTCCAAATATCGGACGAAAACGGGATGAACTATCGTCGGGTTTGGGAAGCCTCTCATTTGAAGATTATTTAATTCTTTACCGCTCAACGACCGAGGAAGTGGAAATTGCACGGGTGGTGAGTGGCTATCAAGACCTAGAAGCACTGTTCTCAAGCCCCGATGATCAATGATTCACGAAACTCAAGACTCCTGTTGGTCGATCGCTCCCCAGAAACCAGTATCGTTTTTTAGAGAAGATCCTAATTCTGATAAACCCAACAAAATGGCTGAATCCAATATTGAATCCACTCTGCACGAAGATCGCGTCTTTCCTCCCTCGGCTGAGTTCTCACAAAAAGCCACCATCAAAAGCTTAGAAGACTATCAGCAACTGGTCGATCGCGCTCAAGCCGACCCGCAAAAATTTTGGGCAGATTTAGCCACTCAAGAATTGCACTGGTTTCAACCCTGGGATACGGTGCTGGACTGGAGCAATCCCCCTTTTGCCCGATGGTTTGTCAATGGTAAAACGAATCTGTCTTACAACTGCCTCGATCGCCATCTCACCACTCGTCCTGATAAGCCCGCGATCGTCTGGGAAGGTGAACCCGGAGATACCCTGACGCTGACCTATGCCCAACTTCACCAGCAGGTTTGTAAGTTTGCCAACGTTCTCAAACACCTGGGCGTTAAAAAAGGCGATGTGGTCGGATTGTATATGCCGATGATTCCAGAAGCGGCGATCGCCATGCTGGCCTGTACTCGGATAGGAGCCGCCCACACGGTCGTATTTGGGGGGTTTAGTGCCGAAGCGCTGCGCGATCGCTTGATGGATGGTCAGGTCAAAGTCGTTGTCACAGCGGATGGAGGCTGGCGAAAGGATGCGATCGTGCCGCTCAAAACTCAGGTAGACAAAGCCCTTTCTCATCCCAATGTGCCTGTCGAAAAAGTTCTTGTGGTCAAGCGCACCGCTCAAGAAATCGAGATGAAAGACGGCCAGGATTTTTGGTGGCACGATCTCGAAACAGAGGTTTCTGCCGAATGCCCTGCCGAACCGATGGATAGCGAAGATATGCTGTTCATTCTCTACACGTCTGGCAGCACGGGCAAGCCCAAAGGAGTCGTTCATACGACAGGCGGCTACAATCTCTACGCCCACATCACCGCCAAATGGATTTTTGACCTCCAGGAATCGGATGTTTATTGGTGTACTGCTGACGTAGGCTGGATCACAGGGCATAGCTATGTCGTCTATGGGCCACTTTCCAACGGAGCCACCACCGTCATGTATGAAGGAGCCCCTCGCGCCTCAAACCCAGGCTGCTTTTGGGATGTGATTGAAAAACACAAGGTCACGATTCTCTACACCGCTCCCACAGCGATTCGAGCCTTCATCAAGATGGGCGACGAACATCCCAAAGCGCGAGATTTGTCTTCCTTGAGGCTATTGGGAACGGTCGGCGAACCCATCAATCCCGAAGCCTGGATGTGGTATCACACCGTGATTGGAGGAGAAAAATGTCCGATCGTTGATACCTGGTGGCAAACCGAAACAGGCGGCATTATGATCACCGCTTTGCCAGGGGCCATTCCGACCAAACCTGGATCTGCGACGCTGCCTTTTCCGGGAATTTTAGCGGATGTCGTCAATTTGGACGGCGATTCTGTGCCGACGAATGAGGGGGGATATTTAGCGATTCGGCATCCCTGGCCGGGCATGATGCGAACGGTCTTTGGCGACCCCGATCGCTTCCGCAAAACTTACTGGGAACACATTCCAGTTAAAGAAGGGCACTACACCTACTTTGCAGGAGACGGGGCCCGACAAGATGAAGACGGCTACTTTTGGGTGATGGGTCGCGTGGATGACGTGATCAATGTCGCCGGACACAGGCTAGGCACAATGGAAGTTGAATCTGCTCTGGTGTCTCATCCCGCTGTTGCAGAAGCCGCTGTCGTGGGCAAACCCGACGAAGTAAAAGGGCAAGACATTGTAGCCTTTGTCACCTTGGAGGGCGATCATCAGCCCAGCGACGACCTGGCCAAAGCACTCAAAAAACATGTGGTCAACGAGATTGGCGCGATCGCTCGTCCGGGTGAAATCCGATTTGCTGACGCTTTACCCAAGACGCGATCGGGCAAAATTATGCGACGACTCCTCCGCGATCTGGCTAGCGGGGTCGAAATTTCGGGTGACACCTCTACGCTAGAAGACCGCAGCGTTTTAGAAAAGCTTCGTCAAAGCTAAGATTTCTAATCTCAAGAAGATCCAACTTCCCAATGGGTAGGCGATTCGTCTACCTTTTTTAATGTGAATTGGGTTTAATGTGAACTTGATGAAGTCTTTCGCTTTGGCTTCAGAGTCGGATGGTCTCCTAAATCCTCCATAAGTGAGAAATTTTGAACGAGAAACCTTATCTAAACGTCAATTCGATGAAGTTTTTCACTGAGGTTTTCTGCTTCGTTGTCCAATTCTTCTGCCCCTCAACTCCCCATTCTGAGAAACTTTTGCATGAGAATTCTAGATTAAAGTCTCTCACTGGTGCTGGTCATTACCAAGATCTCCTACGACATTAAAGAGCGCAAAAAGATTCATCGAATTCAGGTCTACTGGGGTGGAAGTGGCGAAGGCTCTGTGTTGGGTTGAGTTCCGGAGCCTGGAGGAAGGGTTGGCTGAGGAGAAAGGGGAGTCGGAGTCGTTTGTAAGCCGCCTGGACTGGGTGCGATCGGGTTTCCAAACAGATCGGTGCCGCCGGGAGCGACAGGAGGGTTGATGCCAGGGGTTACAAGAGGCGCGGGAGTGGTTGGAGTGGGAGACGGTTGACCACTTGGAGGGGGGGCTGTGGAGAGAGCAGCCCGATCGCCCCCCACCGTTCGTAAAATGTCTAGCACTTGAATCACATCGTTATAGAGTGCCGTTTGAGAAGCACTAAGAACCAATAAGCCTTCGGGTTGCTGCTGGTGATAGTTCTGCACGACCTGGAAGAGTTGGGCACGATCGACGGGTTGTTTATCCACGTAAATCTGCCCTGCGGGATCAATGTAGACCATGAGGGATTCTTGCGTCTGCACGGTGCCTGTGGCTGCTTTGGGCAGATCGACGTTAATGCCTTGCTGACGGGTTAATTGCAGCGCTGCCAAAATAAAGAAAACCAGAATACAGAAGATCACGTCAATCAACGGAATGATCTGGATCTGCGCCTCGTCGTTGGGAGAATCTAGGTTGAGCTTCATAAGGGATGAGGGATGAGGGATGAGGGGTGAGGGATGAGGGATGAGGGATAGAAAGTAGTCACTTTGGTCGATTCATGGGTTGATTCATGGATATCAAGGGCATTGCTGAACCGTGGGATGAATTGCCCCAAAGCGGCGGGAAACCCAAGGTTCAAAGTCCCCCAATTTTGGGGGATTTAGGGGGCGAAAAGCTTGACACTTCCCACGCATTCATCCCTCCAATCAGCAACGCCGATATCAACATCCCTTGGTTTGTTCTTGACCTATGACTAGCAGCGCACGATTAAACGGAATGGGTCAGCCTGCTGAGATGATTTGGCAAGTTTTGAGCGGTGCAAACGGTCATCCCTCATCCCTCATCCCTCCTTTGGTTTGCCATTTTTGACGGTAGAGCAGTTCTAGATCATTGCCAGCGCGACGGAAGACCTTGGCCTGATTGAAAATGAGTGCCTGAAAAATTCTGTAGAAGCCAGCCGCAAGAATCGCCACGATCAAGCCTGTTGCGGTGCTGATCAAGGCTTCGCCGATCCCCGTTGTAACGCCTGCTGTAGATGCGGTGCCAATGTCGCCCAGTCGAATCGACCCCAGTGACGTAATCAAGCCAAGAACCGTCCCTAGCAAGCCCAACAGCGGAGCCAGGGCAATCACTGCTTCGAGAATCTTGTCGCCTCGCCGCATGGAGACAATTTCTTCGTCGGCAGACGATTCGAGGGCTAGGCGAAACAGTTCTGGGTCAGGGTCTTGGAGCCGCAGGGCAGCATAGAGAAATCGGGCGATCGGTTGGTCGTAAGCCTGCCGTGCAATCTCAGTTGACATCCCCCAGTCTTTACGAGAGGCATCCAGAATCCGATTGACCGTCTCTTTTTCTTTGTTGAGGACATTGAACCAAAACCACGATCGCTCAATAATGGCGCTCAATGCCAAAATCGAGAGCAGCAGCAGCGGCACCATTGTCACGCCGCCCTTTTGAAATAGTTCTACGATGTTCATCGTCTGTTCTCTCCAGTCATGCCTCACACCTGATGGTGAATTTCCAGCCTCTCACAAATCTGAGGCATTTTAATTTTAGAGACTCGATGGATGGTTGATGCAGGCCGATCGTAATTTAGTGTGAATGATCCGGGTAGATGATTCAATCTAGATGCTCCTCGAACTTTCTGGATGCTCCTCGAACTTTAAGGATGGTTCGGTGAAGTCCTTTCGCTTCGTTGATCGCGTCTTCTGCCCCCAAGCTGCCAATTTTGGGGAACTTCAAGACCAGATTTCCAGTGGAAAGTTCTTGATTGGTGGAAAATTTAGAAGCGACTGAACACTGTAACCAAATCGAACAAGACTATCGAATTGACATTAAAAAAAGGCGTTGCTGAATCAGGGGATGAATTGCCCCAAAGCAGCGGAAACCCCAAGGTTCAAAGTCCCCTAATTTTGGAGGATTTAGGGAACTGATCGAGTTGATAATCCTAGCGAAAGACTCATCGGATTCAGGTTGATTTAGGATCGCCGTATAAACTTTTGGGAGCCGAAATGCTGAAAAAGAGCTTATTCGCAGTGTTTTTGGGAGGCAAGCTGGCAAGCGATCGGTTAGGTGAAGATCATGAAGTCGTGTTTGTGATCGCTGGAAGCCAAAAAGAAGCGAGAACCTTGGCGAAGGCAAAATGGAAAGGCATTGCAGATGGGATACATGTCGATGCCATTCAAAAGTTAGACATCGTTGACGGACATCGCATTCTATTAACGGAAACTGAGGAAAGCGATCGGGCAAAAATTGACGACCGATACTCAGCTTAGATTTGTTTTTACAAAAAATTGACCTATCAGATAAAGTGAACCACACAAAACAATCAGTTCGTTGTGGATGTTTTGTAGCGCTGCTTCTAATCCTGAAAACACGTCTGTATAAACGTTACAGTCACCCAAATCAGGACAGATCTGTAGGGCTAATGTCGATAGTTTTTCAGGCTCGGCAGAACTGTGACCCGGAACAGGAACGAGGTAGAGAAAATCGCCCGATCGCAGCAATTCTTTAAACACGTCGGCATGATCTTTAGTCGAAAGCATTCCCATCACCCAATGCACAGGAGAAGCGTCTAACGACTCTACAAACTGACGCAGCACCTTAGCACTAGCGGGATTATGGGCCCCATCGATCAGGATTTGGCGTTCTTTGTATCTAAACCACTGCAACCTTCCTGCCCACTGAGTTTTAGCGATTCCATCCCTGATTGCCTGATCCGAAATCTTCCATCCCTGCTGCTGGAGAAGTTGTAGAGCGGCGATCGCCAACGCTGAATTGTGTCGCTGGATCGCGCCTTGAAGGGGAAGCTGATAACGGAGGGAGGAGGGAGGAGGGAGGAGGGAGGAGGGAGGGGTGTACTCTGCCCAACCGTTGCCTGAATCTGTGGCAGGGTCGGGGTAAATGACGGGGCAGTTGACTTCGACGATGCGGCGATCGATGGCCTGTTTTGCCTCTGGGGGAATCTGACCAATTACGGCGGGACAGCCGGACTTAAGGATGCCAGCTTTTTCTCTAGCGATGTCTGCAAGGGTTGGGCCGAGTCGTTGCCAATGTTCCAGACTGAGAGAAGTAATGATAGTGACAAGGGGACGATCGCAGACATTTGTCGCATCCAATCGACCGCCTAATCCCACTTCGACCACGGCAATCTCTACCTGCTGTTGAGCAAAATAAAGCCACATCGCCGCCGTAATTACCTCAAATTGAGTTGGACAAAAAGTGGGATCAATTGCCGCCTCAACTTCTGACAAAACCTGCTGCAAATCTTCTGGAGAAATTGATCGGTTGTTAATACAAATTCGTTCACACCAGCTAACTAAATGTGGCGATGTGTAGCGTCCAACTCGATAGCCCGCTTCGGTCAAAACCGATGACAAATAAGCACAAACGGAACCCTTGCCATTGCTGCCTGCGACATGAATAATTGGAACGCGATCGTGTGGATTGTTTAACGCAGACAAAAGCTGCTGACTCGCCTCCAATCCTAAGTGAATTCCAAACCGTTCAAACCGCTGCAAAGTTGCATCAATATCCACAAAAATATTACTCCTGGTTGTCACTCAATGCTCTCAGATCGTCCCTCAATAAATAGCCCCAAGCTGGACTGTAAAGATGCACCCGCTGCACCCGCTGCCCTTGAGCGTAAATAGGTTTACCCTGATTTGCCCACTCAAAAATTGAGCCTTCCAGATTCATCACTTGAGTAAATCCTGCTTGCTGGAGTCGATCGACCACCCGCGCTGATCGATAGCCTACCGAACAGTACACCACGATCGAGGTTTCTAAAGACAGTTTCAAATCAGAAAAATCGTGGATATCTGGATTAATTCTCTGAGCATTATCCAAATGGCTAACATTGTATTCCGCTTCAGTTCTTGCATCCAGTAAATGAGGTTTGCGATCGCTCTCTAACCAATTTTCTAGTTCACCAACTGATAGGTGGCGCACCCTGGGAAACTGAGTCCGAATCAGCAGATTGAGCGCAGACCAACTGAGCCGATCAAAAGGATTCATTCACGACCACCTCGCGGAATCCTTACCGTAAAAGTTGTCCCCATTCCTTCCTGACTCTCTAAGGTCAATTCGCCATTTTGTAGCGCAACACATTTTTTAACCACAGCTAATCCTAATCCAGTTCCAGCGATCGTCGTGGCGTTTTGTCCCCGATAAAAAGGCTCATACAATCGAGAACGATCGCCTAAAGGAATTCCTAACCCTTCATCCTTAACCTGAAAAATGATCATTCCCAATTCACTCTTTAAGGTGAGTTTGATTCTGCCTCCCGTGGGTGAATATCTGATCGAGTTAGATATCAAATTTCCTAATGTAGAATAAAGCAGTTTTTCATCTAATTGAGCATGAGTGTAATAACAGTCACTTGTGAATTGAAACGAATAAATTGCTGGTGTTGCACATTCAAAATCTTCAATTAAATTGAGACAAAAAGCTTCTAAGTCCAACAGTTCTAGACTACACTGCAACTTTCCAGCTTCTGCCCGCGTTAAGGTGAGAATATCTGTTAGTAATTGAGTCATTGATTTTGCAGAAGATTGAATTCGCTTTAAGTTTTTCTGTTTACGATCTTCCGTCCAATACTGCTGACTTTCAATGAGTAGTTCAACAGATCCCAAAATTACACTTAAAGGCGTTCTAAACTCATGCGAAACCATTGAGAAAAACTTTAACTTGAGTTCGCTTAACTCTTTTTGTTGAGATAGTTTTTGTTCAGAAGCTTCAGCTTGTTGACGTTTGACTAACTGTGAGTAAAATCCTAAAAACCCTAGGATCAAAATTGAAAATCCAGAAAGAGTCAGCCAGGTTTCGATTAATTTTCTTTCATAGATACTCACCTGAGACTGCTTGATCGACTTCTCTAGCTCTTGTTCTTCCTGAGTTCGCATTTCATTAATCACAGCTTGGATTTGCTCTCGCAAAACGACACTGCGATCGGTCATCAAAGCTTGAGTGTCTAACGCAGACTGATCTCGCTGGTAGAGAGCGATCGAGTCTCTAAGAAGTACCAACCTCTGACTAAGTAACCTTTCTAATTTAACTAATTGCTGAGACTGCGTTGGATCAGCGGATACTAATATCCGAAGCTCAGTCAACTCCGGCTCAAACTGAACGATCGCAGTTTCATATCGCGCTAACTCTTTGCGATCGCCCGAATAAATGTAGCCTCGCCGCCCCGACTCAACCACTGTCATCGTCGCAAATACATCAACTAATTTTCTAATAATTTGATAAGTTTGTTGAGATTTTTTGTTATTCTCAATAAGCTGTGTCGCGTTTTGATAAGAAACTGTACTCCCCAAGCCCATCAACAGCGTCAATGCTAAAAACCCTACAATCAACCCTTTATCTTCGGGCGACTTTTTTAAGAAAAACATGGAACTCTTCTTTAAGAAACGTGAAGTGTAAGAATCAGATTTACAAAATTAAAAATGATAGCAATTCATCACCTTACTCTATTTACAATAGCCAGAAATTACCCCGAAAATCGCGTCCAAATCTTGCTCAACCATGCGAATTTTAGTCGTTGAAGATGATATTCAATTAGCCGACGTTCTCAATGAGGCACTGACCGATCGCCAGTATACGGTTGATGTTGTTCAAGATGGCGAAATGGCGTGGACGTGGGTCTCTGCCCTCCAATACGATCTGATTGTTTTGGATCTGACGTTACCCAAACTGGATGGGGTCAACTTTTGTAAAAGACTGCGCGATCGCAACTTTACTTTTCCAGTCTTGATGTTGACAGCCAGGGATACGATCGCAGACAAGATCATCGGTCTGGATGCGGGCGCTGACGACTATATGGTAAAACCCTTTGACCTGCAAGAACTGATGGCTAGAATCAGAGCTTTACTGCGTCGAGGCAGTAGCCTATCGTCCACAGGATTGGTTTGGGGCGGTCTACGAATGGACTCCAGCACCTACGAAGTTTCCTATGAGGGCAAGCCGCTTCAACTCACGCCCAAAGAATATTCGCTTTTAGAACTGCTCGTTTCCAATGGACGGCGCGTTTTGAGTCGGGCAGGCATCATCGATCGCCTCTGGTCACTCCAGGAGCCACCCACTGAGGAGACGGTCAAATCTCACATCAAAAGCCTCCGTCACAAGCTAAAAGCCGTCAATGCTCCCGAAGACTTTATCGAAACCGTTCATGGATTGGGATACAGGTTGATGAAGAGTGAGGAGTGAGAGGTGAGGAGTGAGGAGAACTTGAAAGCTCAAACTTAGAATTCAAAACTCTTTTCATCCCTCCCCGCAAAGCGGATTACCCCCAAAGGGGAAACAGATCATCGAAGTTCTCCCTCCTCCCTCAAACCCTCTCCCCGATTTCTCCCCGATTTCTCCCCCTTGTCTCCACGTCAAAGCAGTAATGTTTCAAATTAGAGAAATTTGATCGGCTTTGCGATCGCCCTCAGATGTGAAACCTTGACTCGGTTGGGTCGCGCTCCCTAAGACCTTTTCGAGGTAAAGATTTCTATCTAACTGGCTTATCACACCTGATCAAGAGGCTTCGGTTAGCTGGGAAAGGGGAAATCTTGGCTTGCGATCGGACACTCCGACAACAAGCCAGGAAACCAACCGAAGGCAATTCTGTCTGTGGTTAGTTGTGGCAGACCTCTAATCACAGGCACCTTCTTATAGAGATTGTCACGAATGGCAGCTTTCAACTCAGCGCACTCTTGGCTGCTATTTCTGCAAAGTTGTTTATCTTCATGAAACTCCCCAGGTTCTCAATTTTTTTGTCCGTTGATTCATTCTCTTTTGTTAGATGAAAAAAGAACTCTACAACGGCTGGCTGATTGAATTTATCTCAGAACCAGCTGGTTATTCGTATCAATGTTGGCTTCCGGGCGATCGAGTGGCGGTGAGCGATCGTAACCTCTATATCACGCTAGAGAGTGTCCAGAATGCTGCACGAAAACGGGCAGATTTGGAGGCTGTCAAATGGGCGCTCAAACACTGCTACTCTACCTACATTCAGGGCAGTCTTAGCGCCGATGAATACTTAACCTTAGAAGGTCTAATCACAGGTGCCTTAACGCCCGTTTAACCTTCGACAAAATCCTTCGCTGCAATTCTCAACCCAGGCAAACCCTAAATCCCCCACAAGCGAGGAACTTCTCCCCAGAAATCTGGTTTGATGCCCCTAGAGTTGGAGGGCAGAAGCACCCAACAAGGCAGCGAAAAGACTTCATCAATATTTGTGTTCATTCAAAAAGTCTATTTGGTGCTGCAAGCTAGAAAAATCCTGAATGATGAGTAGCTAGGCGTAAAACTGAAGATGGTTTTCAAGCTGTGCAAGGGGTTCAGGCGAAGCCATCTTTAACTTGACCTGTCTACTTCAAAGTGACTTTCCACAATCAAACAATTCTCCTAGATCAGCGTCCTCAAAGCAAAAACCCCTTGACTGACGGGATCAAAGGGTTTTGAAAAAATATTCGAGTGCCGCGAAATCTCGATAACTTTGAAAAACTAGGCTTGACGTGAATAGTACTCAACGACCAGCAGTTCATTAATTTGAAGGGCAATCCATTCGCGCTCTACAACGCCATTGACCTTGCCTTGCATTTTGTTTTTGTCGAACTCTAAGTGGCTCGGCAGGTTTGCCAAACCGGGATACTGCAAGTTTTGTTGCACCAGTTTACGCGAAGCATCCCGATCTTTGACTCCGATCACTTCTCCTGAACGGCACTGATAGCTGGCAATGTCTACCACTTTGCCGTTGACAGTGACATGTCCGTGGTTGACCAACTGACGAGCGCTCGGAATCGTAGGAGCCATACCCAGACGGAAAATGGTGTTGTCTAACCGCATCTCAAGCAGTTGGAGTAGTACCTGTCCCGTGGAGCCTGCTGCCCGACGAGCTTTTCTGACGTAGCGGAGCAGTTGACGTTCGGTAACGCCGTAATTAAAGCGGAGTTTTTGCTTTTCTTCTAAACGGACAGCATATTCAGAGCGCTTTTTGCGTTCTTGACCGTGTTGTCCGGGGGGATATGCTCGTCTGGGAGATTTGCGGGTTAGACCAGGTAAATCTCCTAAACGCCGCACAATTCTAAGGCGCGGGCCTCGATATCGCGACATGAATACTTCCTCTGTTGCTCGAATTTTTAAACAGCTTATCTAGTATAGTCGCCAAGCTGCTAACTTCAAAGAAGATGCAGTGGTTTTTTTGAGATGAAGGTTTTACTTATCGGGTTGGTACGGGGCTATCGAGTTTTTATCTCGCCGTTGTGGTTGCCGTCCTGTCGGTTTCAGCCAACTTGCTCACAGTATGCGATCGAAGCCCTCGATCGTCATGGGGCCCTCAAAGGCACTTGGCTGGCAACTCAACGTATCTGTCGCTGTCACCCCTTTAACCCTGGGGGATATGATCCGGTGCCAGAGAGAAAGTGAGGGATTGATAGAGAGGGAGACGATCGGGCTATGGCTGGCAATAATCCAGGGACGTTTTTGGATGACCAGTTGTAGGGAAGCACTTTACTGGCGAAGCATTTTATTGAATTTGCACTAAATTTCGCTCAATAGGTTCGATCGATGCAGGGATCACATGTTCTGCATTCCAAAGCTGCATGATCCTTGTAAACAGACCTGAAAGCTTGCCAAAAGACGTTTAGAATAAGAATCAAATCCTTTACGTTCCGCTACAAAAACTGGCTGTTTACTTTGCACGATCGACACATTTGGTAAGTTAGACTATCAGAGGTAAAGCGCTACAGGTCTCTAAAGTTCAGTAGTTTCTCGCATTTACCCTGCCGAAACATAAGGCAGTATTGGTGCGGCAGGTTACAGACTGTAACATCAGTTTTAGTCTATACTTCAAGCTGTCCCTGCTGAGGTTTGTACTCTCAAGGTTTTAGGCTTCCGGGAGTGCTGCCAGTCACGCTGTATTCAACTTCAGAATCACTAAAGTCTTTATTCATCTCCTTCATTCCCTTCACGCACTACAAGTTGAGGCTACGCAAGAATGAAATCTCAACAGACCAACCGAAGAATCGCCTTAGAAGGTTGGGTCAGACTTTCTCCCGCAGTACACTCTACCGATGCTGCTACCGTCACCGACTCTTCTGCCCGGAAAAATAATATTGATTGGTTGCTTCCTTTACGGAAACAGATCGATCGTGTTCAGGTTCGTGATGCAGGCTTGGCTCATCGCCTCTGCAAAGTGATCCCAGCTCAATGCCCATTTGAACGCGATGTCAAAGTTTTGGGCAAGACTCTGTTTCACATTCCACCCATGTGCAAGCTCAACCCTCTCTATGATGAGGTGGTTGCTCTACGCTTTCGCGCATTGTGCTATTTAGCGGATGAGTGCGGTGAAGATATTAGCTGTTACTGCTAATTTTCAAAGGTTTAACCCTACCCATTGCACGAAAATAGCTTGAGCGACGATTTAACTGATTCTTAACTAGATGCTGTGATGACAGTTTAGCGAGTTGATCGTTCTAACGCTCATAATTGCAACAAACCTTATCATTTTCCTCTGAGCTTTGCCTCAGACTTTTATAGAGATGCCTACCGTTAAGGGTCTCTATTTTTTTGAGTCCTTATGAACGTGGACATTATTTCCAGCCAGCCTTTCCTGTTACAGCGTTTCTCGGTTTAAGTAGGGCTGTAACACTTCTGGTAGGCGCACTGTCCCGTCAGGTTGCTGGTAATTTTCTAGAATGGCGGCCATCGTTCGACCGACGGCCAACCCCGATCCGTTGAGCGTATGAACGAACTGAGTGCCTTTTTGTCCGGCTTCTTTAAATCGAATGCTGCCGCGTCGAGCTTGAAAATCAAGGAAATTGGAGCAGCTTGAGATTTCGCGGTAGGTGCCAGCGGCGGGAAGCCACACTTCTAAGTCGTAGCATTTGGCGGCACCAAAGCCGAGATCTCCGGTACAGAGTTCGATCGTTCGATAAGGCAGCTTGAGGGCTTCTAAAATCGCTTCGGCATTTTGGACGAGGGTCTGATGTTCTTGCTCAGAAGTGCCAGGGTGAACGATTTTGACGAGTTCGACTTTGTTGAATTGGTGCAGACGAATCAGTCCACGGGTATCTCGGCCATAGCTGCCCGCCTCGCGGCGAAAACAGGGCGTGTAGGCACAGTGACGAATCGGTAACACTTCGGACGACAGCACTTCTTCGCGATAAAGGTTAGTCACCGGAACTTCGGCCGTGGGGATCAGCCAGAGATCGTCGTCACTACACTTAAAGCTTTCTTCGGCAAACTTGGGTAGCTGACTGGTGGCGGTGAGCGATTGGCTATTGACTAAAAGGGGTGGCAAAACTTCGAGGTATCCAGCGGCGATCTGGCGATCGAGCATAAATTGAATCAGCGCTCTCTCTAAGGCGGCTCCGGCTCCCAGCAGGGTAATAAATCTGGCCTGGGCGACTTTGGTGGCTCGCTCGGTGTTGAGAATGCCTAGCTTTTCAGCGATTTCCCAGTGGGGCAGAATCTCTGTGTGCTGCGGTTTATATTCATCGCCCCAGCGCCGGACTTCTATATTTTCGGTTTCATCTTTGCCGATCGGCGTACTGTCACTCGGTAGATTGGGCAGGGTTAGCAACAGCGCTTCGATTTGGGTTTTGAGGTCTTTTTCGGCTGGCTCTAACTCGCTCAACTGGGCTTTAATCTGGTTGCCTTCGTCGCGCAATGCCTGAATTTCTTCGCCCTTGGGATCGCTGCCCGATTTGATTTTCTGTCCGACGAGTTTGCCGATTTCGTTGCTGCGGGCCTGGAGGTGCGATCGCATTTTCTCCAAGTCGCGCTGTTGGAGGTCAAGCTGCACGATCGGCTGAATGTCATAACTGCCGTTTCGATGGCTGAGTTTTTCTTGAACGAGTTCTGGATTTTCGCGAATTAGCTTCAGGTCAAGCACAAATCTTTTCCAATCAGGTTGAGTTATGAGTTTAGCCCAATCTGAAATTGAGCGATCGCCCATTCATCAGGATACATCGCACACGAGAGGATGGTGGAATCTGCTGTCAGAAGCGCTGCAATTTCACGGTTAGAGTACGCTGCTGGGATGCGTGGGGTTTGAGTTGGGCGATCGTTCCGTTTTGACTAGCGACTTCTAGATCGAAGGGAATGGTTGTAGCAGGCTCCATCACCAGGACGTAGTGATCGCGCCATCCGCCATAACTTTGAAAGAGCCAAACGTAAGGGAAATCGGCCGTATCGAAGCTCATGAGAAAGGTTGACTGTTTGCTGCGAATGCCACACTCGCCGATCGCTAAATCTGAACAGTAGTAAAATTCTTGCAGCTTTGAGGATTTGGGCGGAATCTTCTGCACTTCGATTTCTCGTCCGTCAGCGGCAAAGGCTTTGGGAAAGCGAGTTTTCTGGTTTTGTCCGATGATTTTGCTGAATTCGATGAAGGCGGGTTCGATCAGGCAGTCGGGTAGCAGAATTTCGTCGTCGGCTTGAATGGCGATCGCGCAGTGTTGTTTAAACAGAAAGGGAATCGTTTGATCAGATTGATTTCGGAAGATGTAGGCGATCGTCACTTCCGGTTGGGTTGCGTTGAGTTGAATAGTTTTCTCGACGCTGACGGGCACCGTTTGGCAGGCGTAAATTAATTTGACGCTCAAGGGAGAAGCGTCGGCAACTCTCCAGCTTTGTGACCAAAATTCACCGTGATCGACGAGTTGATAGCCGCGAAATTCACCTGCGGCATCGTTGGGAAAAATTTCGTCCCAGCCGCCTGTCCAATTGTCGTCAAATGAGGCACCAAGGGAGAGCGACCCCTTGCGGGTATCTCGAAGAGATCGCGTTTCTGAGTCGTCATACTCTAAAGGATGCCACAGCCAATCTTTGCCTGTTTTGAGATCCTGGAAGCGATCGAGACGACCTCCCAAATCAGGACGGATGTTCAGCTTAATTTCAGCATTTTCTAGCGTAATCATGGACTTTAAATCGGGGGGTTTTACGTTGCTTGTAGCATTCGTTCAGTGAATCGCAAGCGCATTTATTCTACGATTTGCACGTAAGCAAAATAAATCGTCCGTAGGGATTAAATTCTCTTAGCGAATGCCTTCAAACTGTCCCAAAAAAGTGGGCTTGGGATGCAATAAATGCACTTGTAAAGTTGCTTTCATCGTCGAGGCGATTTCGCGCAGGGCGTAGGGCACCATCACCTGATTTCCGTAGCTTTCCCAGTCTGGCGTTCCGAGTCCGATCGCATCGATTCCGAGTTGACGACAGGTGTAGACAGCGCGCGGCAGATGATAGTGCTGAGTCACCAAAACAGACTGCGTAACGCCAAAAATTGCTTTAGCACGATAACAGCTTTCATAGGTGCTAAACCCGGCATAGTCGAGCGTGATGTCTTTTTCTGGGATTCCTAATGTCATTGCGTATCGCTTCATCGCCGTAACTTCGTCATAATTCGTGGCGCTATTGTCTCCGGTCATCAACAGTTTGCGAACGCGGCCCTGACGGTAAAGATCAACTCCTCCCTGTACTCGATCCGCTAGCATTGGTGTAGGCGTTCCGTTTGTATAAATTCCAGCGCCAAATACGATCGCCACAGGTTTAACGGGTACATTCTTAGCAGCGTTGTAACGATCGTTTCTCGTCATAAAACTCACGTATTGCATTAATAGAAGCGGCAGTATGAGTGTTCCGATTGCCAAACTGAGTAAAAGAATGCGATTTTTCAGGATGGGTTTGAGCCGATTCATAGATTTTGGGACGATTTGCAACAAATTAGAGATTGCTACAGACTGACTGATCAACTTTCCGCATTAAATCTTGAATGGTATACTCAGAGGACGTTTTATCGATTTACCTTTATCGTTTTATCCTTTATTTTTTTGTACAATGACGATCGCTGCATTAATCACGGGAGCAGGACAAGGCATCGGACTAGAATTTGTGCGTCAACTGCTGCAACGCGATCGGGCTGACCTTCTCTACGCGACTTATCGCAATCCGGAGTCAAACTTATTGGCGCTTCAGGATTCTCGCTTGCGCTGTCTGCCGATGGACATTACAGATGAATCTCAAATCGCCAGCGTGATCCAAAAAATTCAGACAGAAACGACCACACTTGAGTTAGTTGTTAACTGTGTAGGCGTGTTGCATACCGAGACGATGCAGCCAGAAAAGAGTTTGCGCCATATTAACTCAGAACAACTGCTGGATTATTTTCGGACAAACAGCATGGGTGCAGTCCTTTTGGCGAAACACATCCAACCATTGCTCAAGCATCAAAACCGATCCATCTTCGCCACGATCTCAGCAAAAGTTGGCAGTATTGGCGACAATCAACTGGGTGGCTGGTATGGCTATCGGGCCTCTAAAGCCGCGTTGAATATGTTGATGAAAAACACGGCGATCGAATACAAACGCACTTGTCCCAAAGCGATCGTCGTCACGCTACATCCTGGCACCACGGACACAAATCTGTCTCGCCCCTTTCAGCGCAACGTGCCGCCCGAAAAGCTGTTTAGCGTCGATCGTACCGTTCAGCAATTACTCACCGTTTTAGACAAACTACAAGCCCACGACAGCGGCGAATTCTTTTCTTGGAACGGCGATCGCTTGCCCTGGTGAAGCGCGTCTGGCTTAAAATAGCAGTAATTCTCAGTGAGCGTGATCGATGAACGATCATTTTTTGATGCCCTCCGAAAATTGGCTAGAGTGGGTAACGGTATTGGGCTATCTCAGCTTTGCGGGGTTTATTGCATGGCGTGTGTTGAGCAGCAAGTAGAGGCAGGTTGAATGAATTTGAATCGATCGTTTGTGTCACTCGATTTTGAAACGGCCGATTATGGGCGAGATAGTGCCTGTGCGATCGGTCTGGTGCGGGTTGAGAATCATCGGATTGTACGATCGGTTCATGCGCTGATTCGTCCACCGCGTCGTGCTTTCAAGTTTACCGACATTCACGGGATTACCTGGGACGATGTAGCTGAGGAGCCGACCTTTGGCGAAGTTTGGGAAACATTGCAACCCATGCTGGAGAATGTTGACTTTATCGCGGCTCACAATGCTTCTTTTGACCAGGGAGTGCTGTATGCCTGCTGCGATGCTCATGGTATGGTGCGTCCCTCTCAAAACTTTGTTTGCACTGTACAACTAGCCCGTAAAACCTGGAGAATTTACCCTACCAAGTTGCCCAATGTTTGTGACTACTTAGGAATCGATCTAGTGCACCATCACGCCTTATCAGATGCAGAAGCCTGCGCTCGAATCGTGATAGCAGCTAGTCGTTAATAAAGCTCAGTCGATCTCAAAGTAATGTTGTTTTGTAGATTATTGGATCTCGATTGTTTAAAGTGTCTTCGATCGCAGGTCTCTCACGCTTGTTAGCTTTAATTCCGGTTCCATCCCTTATCCCTCATCCCTCTCTTACCGAAGTACTCGTCGCAGGCAACCGAAAGGCAAACAGCGCCCCGTGAGGAGACCGATTTTCTGCCCAAATTGTCCCGCCGTGCGCTTCGATGATTTGCCGAGTTAAATAGAGTCCCAGTCCAGATCCTTTGGCTTGTCGATCGCTGTGTCCCTGATAAAATCGTTCAAACAGATGAGGCAGTTCTTCGGGGGTAATGCCGGGCCCCGTGTCGAGAATTTTGACAATTTGGTGTGAGGAATAGGATTCTAGACTGACTTCGACTTTGCCGCCCCTGGGTGAGTGATTGATACTGTTAGCCAGCAGGTTCGTAAAAACTCGCTGAAGCTGCAAGCGATCGCCCATCACCCACAACGCCCGACGAAAATCAGAATCGCCATGACAGGTACTCAGATAAACGCGCCGAGTCGCCGCCAAATCTCGCAGCGTCACGATCGCATCTTCTGCGCTGTCTGTGAGGTTGAGTGGCTCCAGGTCAAGCTGCAATCCTTCGGCATCGTTGCGATAAACATCAAGCATCATCTCAACCATTTGCAGTGTTGTTTGATGACTGCGCGCCATCATGTCAAAAATCTTTTGCTGCGTTGAGCTAACAATCCCAAACTCGTGCCGCTGAAAGGCTTTGATGGTCTCGATCGCGCCCAATAGCGGCGTTTTTAGATCGTGGGTCAGCGTCGAAACAAAATCTTCTCTCAGTCGAGACAGTTGCTCTTGAGCTTGAAGTTGGCTTTGCTGTTGAGCGATCGCATCTTGATAATCTCGATTTCGGATTTCTAACAATCCCGTTACCACCAGTGCGATCACAGTAATGATGCGATTGGCAATCGTAGAAGACTCAACTAATTGACCTGACGGAAACCACAAATTAGAAAAAGTCAGTATCGCTGAAACAACCATTACTTGAAAAATTTCTGATCGTCTCAGTTTAGAACTTGCGAGTAAAATTGCACCGATGTAGAGATAGCCAAACACATAGCTAGGCGGCGTAAGATACTCCAACATCAACACGATCGCGCAAAAAATTACAATCAGCCAACGAGTAGAATCAGCCCGATCGAGACTAGAAAACACAGAACGACGTAACATATGCACTGGTCTGTACGATCTAATTTTCTGTACTCGACCCCTCCGTCTTGAGCGTACCGCAAGCGCGATCGAATGGTTTCGGGCGGAGACAGTATGATCACAGTAAAATCCCAGCTTCCCAGAGAGAGCGGGGATCTTAGTTTTGGAGCGAAATTAACACCAATCAGGCTAATTAGTTTTCGTCAAACCAAACCGATTTAAGAAGTCGTTGACCCACTGTTTTGTTTGCTCAACTCTGACACTTTCAGGTGACTGTGACCATGCCTTGTGTAAGGCTCATCATTGTCAATCTGAACGCGATCGTATTAGATCGTATTAGGTGTCCTTCAAGTCTTAGCACTTGAACTGCCTCAAACGGTTTGGAACGGGTTCCCCGATGGTTTCGCACTTTCCCGGAACATGGCTATCCGAGCGAGCAGATTGTGCGCCTGACACTTCAGCATCAACAGCCAATGATTTTTTCGAGAAGTAGAGTGCGTCTACTTCTGCCTCAATTGATTGCCGATAAAACTGGGTGATCTACATCACTGAATATGCTTGAGTTAACGGATTGATGCAACTGTCGAGGGGCATCAATAACTTCGCACTGTCCAGAGAGTCAACTTTTTCTAAAGAATTAGAAATTTTGCTAGTTAAACGGGCGTTGCTGATTGGAGGGATGAATCTGTGAGAAGTGTCCATCTTTTCGCCCCCTAAATTCCCCAAAATTGGAGGACTTTGAACCTGGGGTTCCCGCCGCTTTGGGGCACACCCCCTGATTCAGCAACGCCGTTAAACGTTAGTTTGATGAAGCTTTAAAGTTCTCTAGAATCAGCAGCTTGGGGGGCAGAAGCTTGACAACAAAGCGAAAAAGTTTCATCGAATTCATGTTAATTAAAATTGGTCGATGCACAAAAAGTAGAACACAAAATAATGGGACGATCGCTCCCAGAGATTTCTTAACCCCTGACCTCGATCGCCCCATCACTTTTATGAGTCCAGATATCAATCCAGAACGCTAAAATCTAGCTGGTTTACTGAACATGAGATCCCGAAACCCAGCCGCCTGAGACCCGATACCAACCGCCAGAAGTGCCAAACGTTGAGACTCTCGCCCCACCGCCAAGACCGCCGACGATCGCATAATTGGTGCCCGGCCCGCTGCGAACATTCACCCCGATCGCAGGAATGACGGTAACGACACCAGTCGATGGGCTGCTCCCCCCACTGCCGCCACCAATGCCACCTGTATACGCGCTCGAAATCCAGCCACCATTGACTCTGAGCCAGCCATTAGAAGACCCGAAGGTACTGACTCGCGCGCCGTTGCCTAAGCCGCCGACGATCGCATAGTTGGTGCCCGGCCCGCTGCGAACATTTACGCCGCTGCCTGCTGTGATGGTGACCGTTCCCGTCTGAGAGCCACCGCCAGTGCCGCCGCCTGATGATGATACGCCTAGCGCCGATGCTGTGGCAGAGCCAACAATGCCATCCGCGACTAGACCCCGATCGCGCTGAAACGCCCGGATGACAGATTCGGTTTGGACACCAAAAACGCCATCTACACCCAAGCTATAGCCTCGATTTCTCAAAGCAGATTGCACCTGAGTCACGGCTGCACCCGTATTGCCGCGCACGATGAGCGCCATTGCTTGATGAGTCGTTGCCACAATTGACACCGCAATCATCAAACTCGCCACGCCAACCCAAGTGGAGTTGGGCAACGTTAGTCCCAGTTCTTTGAGCGATCGCACCGCTGGTTCTGGACTGGGGTCTTCATAATCAACTGCTACATGAAGGTATGCAAAGTTTTCCATAATGGTCTCCCTGATTCAATCAGCACAAAAATGAAGTGGTTTGTCACGATCGACTTGCCTTAGCAGATTTCCCTTTTGCCTTCAAGAGGAGAAATCTCTATTCCGCAAGCGGCGATCACGGAATGTCAGAATTTCTACTAACACGGGGACTGTATGCGTAGAAAAAGGTTGGTTTTTAGAAGGGGTCAGTAATTTTGCTGAATCTTCAGCATCTGTATCATCCTCCTTTTTTCATTGAGGGTAAAGTAAAATTACCAAATCAGCGAAAAAAGTTAAGAATTGACTTACAAAGGGCACTGCCAGACGTTCAGATTGCAGTCGATCGCAAATTGACGTTACTTGGTGAATCGTCGAATCTCGCTTGTTGTGAAGCAGGTTTGATCTCAGGCTGAGGTCTTGAAGCTCCTCACTAACCTCCCTTAAAAAAACGTCAGTTCGATGAACGCTTCGCTTTTAGATCCAGGAACGCCCCCTAAATCCCCCACGAGTGAGGGACTTTGAACCAGAATTCCTCTCTTAAAGTCCCCCAAATTGGGGGGTTGGGGGGCAGAAGCCGTGAACAACGAAGCGAAAAAACTCTCATCGAATTCACGCTAAAAAGAGAAAATCAGCAGACTGCAAATTGCTGTGACTGTGTGGATTGCCTCATCTTCATTTCTCTCACCTCTCTAAGCGTCGTGACTAACTAAAAATGTTTACTTGCGATCGACGGAATCTGTAATCAGGTGGGGCAGTTACTTTTTAGTTAGATTATCCGTCAAATCAGACGGTTTCTCTCAGGTGTTCTTCAGCGATCGCGGCTTCACTAAACACAGCCGAGTACAGCCACCCCGCCAGCACCGCTCCTAAAATAGGCGCAACCCAGAATAACCACACTTGTCCCAGCAGTTCTCCGCCTGCAAACAGAGCAGGGCCAAAGCTTCGAGCCGGATTGACCGAGGTATTGGTGACCGGAATGCTAATCAAGTGAATCAGTGTCAAAGCAAGCCCGATCGTAATTGGAGCAATCCCTTGAGGGGCGCGGCGATCGGTGGCTCCCAAAATAATCATCAAGAAAAAGAACGTCAGCACCACTTCGATGACCAGACAAGCAAAGAGGGAATAGCCTCCGGGTGAGTGTGCGTCAAATCCGTTGGTTGCTAGAGGGTTTGAGCCACCTAACGAAAATCCAGGCTTACCGCTGGCAATTAGATAAATCAGACCCGAAGCGGCGATCGCGCCCAAAACCTGAGCCACAATATAGCCCAACAGATCGGGGCCTCCTCGAAATCGCTTGGCGGCATACAGTCCAAAGGAGACCGCCGGGTTGAGATGACAGCCAGAAATATGTCCGATCGCGGATGCCATCGTTAGCACGGTCAACCCAAAAGCCAACGACACGCCGACCAGCCCGATCCCCAATGGAAACGACGTGTTCTCTCCAATTTTTGCTGCGTCTGCGGTGTAAGCGGCGGCCAAAACTGCACTGCCACAGCCTCCCAAAACTAGCCAAAAGGTGCCAATAAATTCTGCTACACAGCGGGTTATCAAAGGCATTTCAACAGACTCCGTGACGTTAGAATATGTGCTGCAAACGATTAGTGTCAGATGGGTCTAATCGTAAATTTTGCAACATGATCCCTGATGTTAGAACTCTGTTATCCACTAATCTAGTTTTATAAAGAAAAATTAATGAATCAAGCGTTTATGACTCAAACTTTTCGATTAATAAGCTCATGAATTGATTTCAAAATTGGAGTTAGAGAGGAATCTTTCAGGCTGGTCTACCTAGCTCACGGTTCGCCCATTTTTGAGTAAGGTCGTGAGATTGAGCTGATGCCCAGATGCAGGAATATCTCAGCCACGCTCAGAGCAAACAGGTGGAGTTAGAGCGTGTTGACTATGACTACGCGGATGGCAAAACACTGCTGATTGCTGAGGGCTATGAACACCAACACGATTGTTCGATGCCAGTCGATGCAACCGAATCGGCAAAAAAACATGACGCGACCTCGAAAGTTTGACGACTGCAACTGAGCAAGTGATGGCGAAGCATCGGGTGGCATCTTTGTTCCAGTTGAACTATCCAGCACAATTGACCCAGGTTACCCAACGGAAATATGGTGATAGACCTGCACGGGTGGTCGAACACCGCCGCTTTCAAGTGGGCTTTTCCTTAGACCTTGCAGCAGTAGAGCAACAAATGCAGCAGTTGGGCTGGCGGGTCTATGCGACCAATCATCCTCAAGCTCAGTTATCGCTGTCTCAGGCAGCCATTGTCTATCGACAGGAGTATGGAGTGGTTAAATCTTCGACTAGGCGATCGGGTGCCAGAGAAGTCCCAGTTAGAGCATTGCCCAGGATCATACCCAACATTGGAATGATGTATTGCGGATTGTACCAAGGCTCAACTCGAATAATTCCAGTCACTGTTATAGAACCCATTTGGTATCTTTTAATGTGTTTCAAAGCTAATATTTTTCTGGATTTTATGTTCCTTATAGTTCCAGAACAATGATTTTCCTTCTAAATTCAGGCTCTGCTTGAAACGGCTCTCCTACACGCCTTGTATATCAACAAGAGATCTCAAACGGGTTCTATAGAATGCGGTACACTCAGGTAAAATTTTTTATTGACAGAGATTCTCACTAGGCTTATGCTACAGCAATATTGGCTCTGAAGTTGCTGTCGATTGTCATGACGATTACGATTTCAGGTGAGGATTTTTTTGATCTACTGAATGCAGAAAAGCCTAAATTCGTTGATCCGTCTGATCCGAGAGATCAAACTCAACAGTACTCCAATCAATTTGGTCAGGGTTGTGTGCGATCGATCGAGTTGCGGGAAGGGTTAGCGATCGAGATTGGTAAGATTCGGTGGCTTGATCAAATCGCGATTCATGACTGCGAAGAACCCGCTTACCTGACACATCATTTTCACCTGTTTGGTCAGCATCAGGATCAGCAAACCACCGTGGGCGATCGAGAATATGCACTCTACGGACGTGGGCTATATCCGAAGCAAACAATCCTCGCACCAGCGCAATCAGCATTAGAGGTGCAGGTCTACATTGAGCCAACGATGCTGCGATCGCTTGTAGGGGATCAGGATGGCGAGTTGCCGATCGCGATTCAGAATTGGATACGTCCAGAAGATCAGGTGCATTATGCCCGATCGGGGGTGCTTTCTCCAGTGATGCAAACGGTGCTATGGCAAATCGTGCGATGCCCCTATCAAGGCACGACCAAGCGATTGTTTATAGAAGGTAAAACGCTGGAACTGATGAGCCTGGTAATCGAGCAAGAACAGGCAATCTATCTCGATCGCGTCGGGACAATTCCGGTGCAAAAGCTATCGCCAGGAACCATTGAGCGAGTTCACTATGCGAGAAATCTGCTGCTGCAAAATCTGCATGAGCCGCCATCGATCGCTACTCTCGCAAAGCAGGTGAAGCTGAATGAATGTACGTTGAAGCGGGGATTTCGCGCCTGTTTTGGCACAACGCCGTTTGATTATCTGCGCGAGTATCGCTTGGAGCAAGCGCGGCAACTGTTGGAGTATGGCGAAATGAAAGTTGAGGAAATTGCCGCACGGGTGGGGTTTGCCAGCCGCAGCCATTTTGCGATCGCGTTCAAAAAGAAATTTGGTCAAAATCCCAAAGACTATCAGCAGCGCAAGTTTTTCTAAAAACCGTTCAAACAAAATTCCAGCAATCGTTCGTTTTGCTTTCTTTCCAAGTTGTAGTTCGGTAATCTTCTTGACATGAATTCTTAACTGGTGTGGGCAAGATGACGAGGAAAGCTTCTATTCTGGGATTGCAACTGAGTGCGATCGGTGTTTTGGCGGTTTTGGCAGCGCCTTGGACTGTTGCACAGGCGACAGAAGAGAACTCTATGCCTCAGTTGAGCCAAGTTCCTCGTCCTGCTACGACGGTGAAAGAATGGATGGCACAGGTGGAAGCGGCAACGGTTCGGGTGACGGGCGTTCGGGTGGAACCTGCGGCGGGAACGATTCGGGTGATTTTGGATACTAGCGCGGGAATCAGTGCGGTTCCGACTCGGCGGAGTGAGGGGAATACATTGATCACAGAGTTAGAAGGGGCAGTGTTGGCGTTGCCGGAGGGAAATCGAGTTGCGATCGACAAACCGGGAGAGGGAATTAGTGCGATCGAGGTGATTCAAGCGACTCCGACAGCGGTACAGGTAAGAATTATGGGAGAAACAGCCGTTCCAGTGGTGGAAGTTGTGCCGAGTGCGGCAGGATTGGTGCTGAGTGCAGAAGTGGATGAGGATGCTGCGGAAGAAGAGATTACAGTGACGGGGGAACGGCAGCAGGATGGTTATCGAGTGCCGAATGCGAGTACGGCGACGAGGACAGATACACCGATTCGTGATATTCCGCAGTCGATTCAGGTTGTGCCGCAGGAGGTGTTGCGCGATCGCAAAGTGAGAAATTTGACTGAAGCTGTAGAAACGGTCAGTGGTGTAGCTGATGGTGGAACCTTCCTTGGTGTTCCCGGAGGGCGCAGAATTCTCAGAGGATTTGTACAAGGATTTCAAGGTAGTGGCATAACTTTCAGAGATGGTGCGCCAGATGCTGATTTTGTCACTCCTACATCGATTGGCACAATTGAGCAAGTGGAGGTACTCAAGGGACCTGCTTCAGTTCTATTTGGATCTGTAGAACCTGGTGGAGTTGTCAATACAATTACCCGCAAGCCTTTGAGCGAACCTTATTACCAGATTGGGTTAGAAGCGGGGAATTATGGATATTTCCAACCCAGTATAGATTTATCAGGTCCATTAAGCACCGACAAAACTTTACTATATCGCTTCATTGCAGGCTATCAAGGTTCAAATGCTATTCAACCTTTTGTAAAGGAGGATTTGACAACTATTTCACCTTCAATCACTTGGAAATTAGGGGATAAAACAAGCCTGAATCTGTACTATGAATACGTCAAATTCTTTTCAGATAATTTGAGAAATAGTTATCCGCGCCTTAGTGATGGCAGTCTTTTGCCGAGGGACTTTTATGTTGGCTATCCTAGTTTAGACTTGCTTGATATTACAGCCCACAGATTTGGCTACAAATTAGAACATAGATTTAACGATAATTGGCAGCTTCGTAATAATCTTTCTCTAAATCTTAGTGATTTTAGAGATGAGCGGAGTTATTCCATTGGGGTAATAGACGATCGCTTCGTAGAAATAGAATCTTTTGATTATGAATATACTCGAAATTTCTATTTTGGACAAATTGATTTAGTAGGAAAGTTTAAAACAGGATCGATTGCACACCAACTTCTAGTGGGCTTCGACATCAACCGATATGTAGAAAATATTGAAGTATTTAGCAATAATGACCCTAGCTTACCCCTTCTGGATATTCGTAATCCCAACTACGATATTCCAAAACCAGTACCTGTTGCAGCTTATAAAGGTATTGACACGATTCAATCTTACGGAGTTTATCTTCAAGACCAGATCAGTTTCAATGATCACTTCAAACTGCTAATTGGTGGTCGCTATGATTGGTCGTCTTATGAAAACGAAATTGCCGATTTCGGATTAGATGGAAATACAGTTGATGACCCGGTACAACGGGACGGTGCCTTTAGCCCACGTATCGGTTTGGTCTATCAGCCCAGTAAAAATATTTCACTTTATGGTAGTTACAGCAGTTCATTTCGCCAAAGCCCAGGTTTTAACCCTGATGGCAGATTCTTTGAGCCAACGAGGGGAACGCAGTATGAAGTTGGTGTCAAAACTGATTTTCTTGATGGCAGGCTTTCGGCAACATTGGCAGCCTATCACCTTACTAAGACAAATGTTACGACGGAAGATCCAAACAATCCCAGATTTTCCATCCAGACTGGAGAGCAACGAAGTCAAGGAATTGAGTTGGATATTGCCGGGGAAATTTTGCCCGGATGGAAAGTGATTGCTTCCTATGCATACACCAATGCAGAAGTGACTAGGGATAATAGCACCCCTGTTGGTAATAGATTAAATGGTGTACCAGAGAACCAAGCCAGCTTATGGACAACCTATGAGATTCAGAACGGCACTTTAAAAGGGTTGGGCTTTGGCTTGGGATTGTTTTATGTCGGCGAGCGGCAAGGGAATTTAGCGAATACGTTTCAACTGAAAGATTACTTGCGGACTGATGCAGCAATTTATTATCGCAGAGATCGCTTGAAGGCAGCAATTAATGTTCGTAATCTATTTGATGTAGATTATGCCAGCTTCGCGTTCCGACCATCTGTTGTTCAGAGAGGTGCGCCGTTTACAATTACTGGTTCGATCAGTTGGGAGTTTTAAGTAGTTTGCCGTGAACTAGTGTTTACTTAGCTAGATATAGTATCAATGTTCTTACACCGCTTTATTAGCTTGTTGTTGGTAGCATTCTTGATGGTTACAGTTGGTTCAGCTTGCGGCAGAAATATTTCTTATCCTGCTTCAAACCTAGAACCATCTGTAGAATACTGTCGCAAGGTTCAGCATTCTTTGGGCGAGATTTGTGTTCCGCTTAATCCTCAACGGGTGATAGCACTGTGGTCCGCTCCCTTTGCAAATGCGTTAGCTCTCGGTGTTAAACCAATAGCGGCAGCATACGATACCTCTCAAGATTTTCCAAATTATCTTCGAGATCGAGTCGGTGAAATTGAATTAATTGGAGATATCTTTGCGCCGAATCTAGAGAAGATTTTACGACTGAAACCCGATCTTATTCTAGGAAACCCCTGGTTACCCAAGATCTACAAGCAGCTTTCTTACATCGCGCCCACTTATATTCCACCAACCGATTTTTCATTTGAGAAACAGTTGATGGAACTTGCTAAAGTCTTAGGCAGAGAGGAGCTTGGTAATCAATTGATGAAAGACTACTCGCAACGAACTACAAATCTTAGACAAGCTTTGGATATTGACGTAGCATCTCCAGGAAAGAACAGTAAGCAAATTCAAGTATCGTTTGCTGGAATATATCCTACAACTATGTACACTGGCGGAAACAAGAGTAATCTAGCCAGGATCTTCAGAGATATTGGATTGCAACGCCCACTGTCGCAACAGAAAGATCTGTTCTATATAGACAATATCTCCCAAGAACATCTACCTGACATTGATGGGGATGTTCTATTTCTCATGAATCAGCGGGGCGTATCAGAAGAAATCATACAAGAACCTCTATGGCAACAACTTAAAGCCGTTCAACAGAACAAAGTTTACTTCGTAGAGTATCACTGGCATTTCTTAGATATTCTCGCAGTTAATGCAATCCTTGATGATTTGTATAAACACCTCGTAAATGCACTATGAGGAGTAAGCGATTCATTTCTCAAGAGATCGATCGCTTAATGGTTTAGTGAGATCGCGCTTTGATTGTCGATCGCTTGATGGTTTGTGCGATCGCTCTATTATTTTTCAAGATGTCGATCGCTCAGTGACTCAGTGCGATCACGCTCAATTGTCGATCGCTCGATGGTTTTGCGATCGCGTTTGATTGTCGATCGCTTGATGGTTTATGCGATCGCTCTATTATTTCTCAGGATGACGATCGCTGGATGGTTTGTGCGATCGCTCTATTATTTTTCAAGATGTCGATCGCTTGATGGTTTGTGCGGTTCCTGCGGAGTTGCGCTTTGCGCTAATCGCTTTTCTAACTTTGTTCTGTCAGCCAAGCTTCTAAATTTGCAACATCAGTGAAATCGAGTAACGCTTCTCCCAAAGCTTCGAGTTGTTCGATCGATAAGGAGGAAACGCGATCTCGAAGAGATACCCGCGAGGGGTCGCGCAATGAATCATCTAAGGCTCCTACTTTTTTGGTAAGTTGGCGGAGAATTAGCGATCGCTCTCGTTGCAGTGCTTCTTCCCGTCCTTCTTCCCGCCCTTCTTCCTTCGCTTCTCGGATGGCGCGGGGTTCCTGCGTTAAATCTAGTCCTAGCATCCTTTTAATCTCCGTTCGGCTTAAAGTCGTCAGCTTGTAGACCAGAATCGAGGTCACGATATCTATTATGTCTTGTTTTTGTTGAGGTGTTAATGCTTCCCGTTCCGTTCGTGCAATTAGCTCTCTCGCAGCTTCCGGGGCTTCTGCTTCGTCTACAATCGTCAACACAATTGCCCCCACCGTCACAGGCAACTCGCTCACCTGCCCCAACTCATCCAAATACACCCGATGTGCCTGCCCACCGTTAAGCATTGACCGATGTGGATGCACATCACTTTGCTCGATCGACCGAGATGGATAAATCAGCACCACTTGCTAATCACTAAAACGGCTGCGATTGCGATAAAAGTACAGTGCAGACTCCGCAAACAGCCGCTCATACAGCAGTTCATCTTTCTGCATTTGCACCTCACAGAAGTAAACGATGCCCCTCTCATCTTCTGGCGGCAGAAACACCCCATCAATCTCAAACTTCGGTTCCTTCACTGCCACCGCATCAAAGCGATAGTTTGCTGCATTGCTCGGTCTTGTACCAATCAAATCAAACAGCAATCCTGGCGATTGTGCGAACAGTTTGTAAAAGAGCGGATCACGTCGCATTGCAGCCAGCCGGAAACAACACGAGCAAGTGTACTCTAAATACACCACCGCTGCTAGAATTCAGCGATCGCATCTCAAGGCTTTTGTGAAGTGCGATCGTACTGCTAAGACCGCAGTTAATTTGATAAACTGAGAGCATTGATTGGGCGAGGTGACCTATGACCGCTACAACCCAAAAACGCATGACATTGGACGAGTATCTGACCTATGACGACGGCACAGATACCCGCTACGAATTGGTGGATGGGATGCTAGTCGAGATGGGCACAGAAAGCACGATTAATACTTGGATTGTAGGTTTTTTATTTGAGGTCTTTATCCGCTTGGGCTTGCCTGCCTACCGCATTGGCTTCAAACAAAAGATTGAAGCAACCAGTGCTTACGCGAGTGCCCGTGACCCAGATTTGATCGTGCATACAGAAGAATCAGCATTAGCGATCGAGGGTCGCAAAGAATCCATCCTTCGATTGGGTGAACCCAACCCGATGCTGATCATCGAAGTCGCTTCCCCCGGCACCGAATCCAGCGAAAACTACCAGCGTGACTACCAGCAAAAGCCCGCCGAGTACGCAGCGCGTGGGGTGCTTGAGTATTGGATTACCGACCCCGATCGCCAATGGGTAAAAATCGGCAGCTTAATCAATGGAGCTCACCAATTTGCAGATTTCACCGGGAATCAGTGCATTCTATCCCCCACCTTTCCCCAACTGAACCTGACGGCGGAGCAAATCCTAAACGCGGGTCGATGACTCGCACGGTTCCTAGGTCGTTGCGCTTTGATTTCTCAAGAGGTCGATCGCCAGATGATTTTCGCGATCGCTCTATTATTTCTTAAGTGTGTTGCTGATTGGAGGGATGAATGCGTAGGAAGTGTTCATCTTTTCGCCCCCTAAATCCCCCAAAATTGAGGGACTTTGAACCTTGGGTTTCCCGCCGCTTTGGGGCAATTCATCCCCTGATTCAGCAACGCCTTCTTAAGATGTCGATCGCTCAATGACTTAGTGCGATCGCTTGATGATTTCTCAAGATGTCGATCGCGCTTCCAACCAAGCCTCTAAATCTGCCAACGTGGTGAAATCGAGTAAGGATTCGCTGAGGTCTTCTAGGACAGGTAAAGGTAGGGATGAAAGGCGCGATCGCATCTCCTCAGAAAGTTCCTGCCTTAGTCGTCGGGTTAATTGCCGAGTGATAAGCGCGATCGCTTCCTCTTCTTTTGCCTCCCGAATTGCTCGTGGCTCCTGAGTTAAATCGAGTCCCAACATCGCTTTTACCTCTGACCGACTTAGGTTTGCAAACTTGTACACCATGATGGATGTCACTATGTCTATTATGTCGCGTCTTTGAGCTACGGTGAAATCTTCCTGCTCCGTTCGTACGATTAGCTCTCTCGCGACTTCTGGAGCTTCATCTTCTTCCACAATGGTAAGTACGATTGCGCCCACTGTCACTGGAAGGGAGCGCACGTCCCCTAGTTCATTCAAATACACCCGATGGACTTGCTCTCCATTCAGTACCGAGCGATGCGGGTACACCTTACTCTGCTCTACTGCACGAGATGGATAAATAATCACCGCTTGCCAATCTGAGAAGCGAGAACTGTTTCTGTAAAAGTACAGCGCAGATTCACTAAACAATCGCTCGTACAATTCATCATCTTTCTGCATTTGCAATTCGCAGAAATAGATCGTCCCTGGTTCATCGGTTTCAGGTGGCAGAAACACCCCATCAATCTCAAACTTTGGTTCCTTCACCGCTACTGAGTCAAACCGATAGTTTGCCGCATTGCTCGGTCTGCTGCCAATCAAATCAAACAGCAGTTCAGGAGATTGCTGAAATAGTTTGTAAAAGAGCGGATCACGACGCATTACATCAGGTGAAAGACAATACGATCAAGTGTACTTAAGTCGCGCTCAATTGTCGGTACCTTCGGTAAGCTTCGCTAGCGCTTGATGGTTTGTGCGGTCAGCTTTGCTGTGCCGAAGGCAACGCAGTTCAGGTAATCGACCAAAAATCACAGTGGAATGTAGACAATGCGATCTTAAAATTCAGCGATCGCATCAACTTCAGCAATCAAAATCAAATCATCCAGAATTTCCCCCAAAGATGCCTTGGGTCTGAGCGCGAAAATCCCAGGAATATGCTGCCCACGATCGAGGTGTTCAACCCAGTGAGTTGGCATTGATCGACGATTGTTCGTGATCAGAATAAAGTCATGCTGTTCACACCATTCAAAAATTACTGGATCAAGCGTTCCTTTAGGTGGAGTTCCAGGATCGCCAACCGCCCAAACCGTCATATCTGGTTTACGTCTCAACAACTGCATTTGATAGCTCGGTGGCAGGTTTTCATCGATCAAATATCTAACCATGCGCGGTCAAACTGCGTTCCGCCTTAATCTGTTTCAGACGAACCACGATCGCCGATGGATTCTCGTCCTGTTCCCGCTCCACTTGAGTACAATAGTCCAACCAATCTGCCAAGTACTGAGTCACCTGAGCTTGGTTATGTAGATAGTAGAGAATCGTTGCGTAAATCTGTTCAAGCGTGATCTGAGGATAGATCTGAGCAATCTCTTCAGCCGTGCGCTGTTGGTGAATATAAGCATAGAGAATCGTTTCGATGCCCATGCGCGTCCCTTTCAGACGAATATCATCCGCACAAACGAAGTCAAAGTAATGTTCTAGTTCCACGGTAAAATCCTGCTTGCCGTCTTCTAAATTTTGGCACAGAATTGCTCTACCGCTAATCTTGCTCTAATGGTCGGTACCTTCGGTGAGCTTTGCGCTTCGCTCAATGACTTAGTGCGGTTCCTGCGGAGTTGCGCTTTGCGCTAATCGCTCGATCATTCCTCAAAGCGATCGCTCCCATCCTCATGGTACACAGATGATCTTCAGCCCTGCCATTTGACGAATAGACTTCCTGCACGAATCATAGATGCCCTCCGACTAAAGTCGGGGCTACAAGAGCAAAGTGTGCCTTCGCACACTAAAGAGGCGATTTTAACCGTTAGTCCACGGAGGTGGACTTTGTTCTGATAGCAGCGATTTCAATCGCCAGGTATTCATGCAGGAAGTCTAATATACTGATCAGACGAAAGAACCATAGGAATCTCCAAGCGTTGAGCCATGCTAGCAATGAACAATCTGTATCGCTCCAAAGCTTATCATCATACTGACAAAGGCTTCCCATACTGCCTGACCTGCCCCTGCGATGCCACCCTTCCACAAGCTTCGTCGGTTCCTACGGAGTTGCGCTTTGCGCTAATCGCGCTTCACCAAAAAAGTCCGTCTAGCATTCAAAAAAAGTTCCGCTAACCGTCAAAATAGGCTTTTACGATGTGCCGTGACTCGGTAGGCTAGCAGAGGAATACTTTTATCATCGCCCTATGCCGACTTCTAAGCCACCCAAGTCTACAACTCCCTTAGTTCGATTGTTAAATTATGGCAGACGATATCGATCGCAGATTTGGATGGCGGCAAGTTGCTCGATCGTCAACACACTGATGGATCTCGCGCCGCCTGCACTGATGGGAGCCGCGATCGATGTCCTCATCCAACAGCAAAACTCATTCTTATCTCGATTCGGAATGGCTAACGTTGTTCACCAGTTCTTTCTACTTGCTTTCCTTACGGTAGCAATTTGGGGACTCGAATCGCTCTCGAACTATGGCTACGATCTACTCTGGCGCAATCTCGCCCAAGATATTCAGCATGACTTACGATTAGATGCCTATACTCATTTACAAGAACTAGAAGCGGCATATTTCGAGGAACAAACAACAGGCGGCTTGATTGCAATTCTCAGCGATGATATCAATCAGCTAGAGCATTTCTTAAATACGATCGCAAACAATATTATTCAGATTATCAGTGCAGTGATTATCCTGATGATTGGTGCGTTTCTTGTTTTGCCGATTGAGATTGCGATCGCTTCAATGCTACCCATGCCGTTCATCTTAATCGGTTCGTTGCGCTATCAGAAATTACTAGAACCTCGCTACGATCGGGTTCGTGAGCAAGTTGGAGATCTCAATGCCAGGTTAGAGAACAACATTAGCGGCATTATCACAATTAAAAGCTTTACGGCAGAACGATATGAGCGCGATCGCTTAAAAGCCGAAAGTAATGCTTATCGTCGCAGTAACTCGAAGGCGATTCGATTGTCTGCGGGCTTTATTCCGCTCATTCGCATCTTAGTCTTGATTGGATTTACAACACTGTTAGTATTAGGTGGAATTGCAGCATTTTCGGGAAGATTGTCGATCGCAAATTACAGCGTTGCTCTAATCTTGATTCAGCAATTGCTCTGGTCACTGGTCAATTTAGGTGAAATCTTCGATTCCTATCAACGGGCGATGGCATCAACCAGACGAATTATGGATCTGCTCGATACGCCTGTGCAGATCCAGACCGGAGAGATTTCGCTCTCGACTGTGCAAGGTGAAGTCAACTTTGAGCAAGTAAAATTTGCGTACCCAAATCGGAATTCAGTGCTAACCAACCTATCACTGCATATTCCTGCTGGGAAAACCACCGCGATCGTCGGCTCTACCGGATCAGGAAAAAGCACCCTAGTTAAACTACTAATGCGACTGTATGAAGTCGATTCTGGCAGGATTACGATCGACCATCTCAACATTCGCGATCTCAACCTCTACGATTTGCGACGCAACATTGGGCTAGTTAGTCAAGATGTGTTTCTATTTCATGGCACAGTTGCCGAAAACATTACTTACGGAACCTTTGACGCAACTGAACAGGACATCATTGCAGCGGCAAAAGTCGCAGAAGCACATGAGTTTATTGAACGGTTGCCAGAAGGCTATCAAACCATTGTGGGTGAGCGCGGACAGAAACTATCGGGAGGGCAACGGCAAAGAATCGCGATCGCCAGAGCCGTAATCAAAAATCCACCAATTCTGATTCTCGATGAAGCGACTTCTGCGGTGGATAACGAAACTGAAGCGGCAATTCAGCGATCGCTCTCTCGGATTACACAAAACCGGACGACGATCGCGATCGCACATCGACTTTCAACGATTCGCCATGCAGACTGCATCTATGTGATGGAGCATGGGCAATTTGTCGAATCTGGAACCCATGAACAGTTACGCTCGCTCAACGGGGTTTATGCGAAGCTCTGGTCAGTGCAGTCTGGCGATCGGGTGTTTATCGAACAACACGGCAAGGAACCGAAACAAATCATCCTGGATCTGGATGTGAGCGATGATCCGGTGCAGGGGACACAGGAGCAAGCGTTCTTCAAGGGAGATGGAAAATCGCATTAAAGAGCATCAACTTGACCATTGAAAGTTATTATCAATAAGTCTAGGATTTAGGCAATAGAGGGTGTTGATGCTGATGGAATCTGGCGTTGCTGAATTGCAGGATGAAAGGCTAAATTCGCCCTCACCCTAACCCTCTCTCAAGGGGCGAGGGAACCAGAGTTCTGGCTCTCTTCTCCCTGGGGATGAGGGCAATTCATACCTGCATTCAGCAACGCCTGGAATCTCTCTTCAACAGGTGATCCCCGGAGGTTTAAATTGCAACTAACAATCACGGTGCAAGATTTGCTGGATATGTTTGAGGAGATTCAGTCTCAGACGGGCATTGGCTTTCAAGTAGATGGGTGTGAAACCTCTTTGCACTTACCCAGTGAATTTGGTAAAAGTTTAATCCGAAATTGGCATCTGCGCGATGGGCTGGAACTGTATGTCCAAACCCATGACCTGACCGAAGAAATCACGATCGCATCGCACAATCACTATGCCATGTTTGGCTTGTGCTATGGCATCGCTGGTACAGTCAATATGGTGGCAAATCAATCGCGATCGGAAGTCGCCATTCGCCCCGGATCTTGCTTGTCTGTAAACATGACGGACGCTCAAACCGTTGGGCAACTACCCGCTAACCAATCAATTTGCCTGATAGAACTGGCGATCGCGCCCCATCTACTCCAAGATTTTCTAAAAGATGAACTGGACACTTTCCCAGCTAGTTTGAGACACTGCTTGCAAACCTCTGACCATTTTTACTGGCAACAGGGAGCCACCACCTCAGCAATGAGGACTACATTGCACCAGATTTTACAATGTCCCTACCAGGGCGCAACTCAGCGATTGTATCTAGAAAGTAAGGCACTAGAGTTGATCACCTTTCAACTGCACCAACTCAAGGAAACACAAACCACATCCAGTCAGCGGGGCTTAAAATCAGACGAAGTAGAGCGGATTTATCAAGCGCGAGATATCTTGATCCAACAGTTGCACAATCCGCCTACACTGATAGCCTTGGCGCGACAGGTCGGGCTAAATGACTGCAAACTCAAACAAGGGTTTCATCAGGTATTTGGAACCACCGCCTTTGGATGTTTGCACCAGCACCGGATGGAACAGGCGCGCCAACTGCTGGAAACTCAGCCGATTCAGGTGGCGATCGCTGCTCATACTGTCGGCTACAGCAGCTTAAGTTCTTTTCACCGGGCCTACAAGAAATATTTTGGTGTAAACCCTGGTGTGCATCGGTATGAGAATCGTTCTTAAAAACTCCGTTTGGGACATCCGAAAATTCCGTTTGGGACAAATCGCCCTGGGTTGACCGCTCTACAATCACTCTCAGACAACTCATGCAAATGAGAATTAGTTGCGACAGGTCGTCGGACTTTTTGAATTGAGGAGTATATTGTGTCGCGAATTTCTCAACCCGATTTGAATCACCTGATGGGGTTTCCACTTATCCTGGCGATGGTCATGCCTATTCCAGACGTGGCGAATGCGGTTTTGATCGACGATTCCACAGAACAGGCAACCAACAGCGTTGAGCGCTTAAAGGATGTGCAGCGTCCGGCCACAACGGTTGAGGAATGGCTGTCTCAATCTCCAACTTTGACAACTATTACGAATGTTCGCCTCAAGCCAGCCGAGGATGAACTAGAGATTATGCTAGAAACTGCCGATGGCAAGCTGTTGCAGGGTGAAGTGAAACAGGAGCGTGATTCCTCACAGGAAAGGCTTGGCCAACGCCTGATTGTGACCATTGCCAACGCCCAACTACAATCTGCCTTTCAGCAAAACAATCCGGCTACTGGGATTATCAACCTGACAGCTAATAATGCAACCGCAACCACGGTTCAAGTCGTGATCACAGGTGCGCCAGGAGTACCCCTGGAAGCCGATATTGTGCCCGGTACGACGGGCTTGACGGTGAGTGTCTTGACCGAAGCTGAAGAAGAAATCACCGTCACGGCTGAAAAACGAGAAGACAGTCCGCAAAATGTACCCATCAGCCTGACTGTCATTCCCAAACGAGAACTAGAAGATGCTCAGATTGATTCGCTGCAAAGTATTGCCAACAATACTCCCAGCTTCACTTTTTTGCGTGGCTCGACGGGAGCTTCCTACTTCAACTACTACAGCATTCGGGGACTCAGTAACTTCAACTTTTTGGCTTCTCAAGACAACGTGGCGTTTTACGTCGATGACGTGCCCTATGATTACGGCGGTTTTTTAGATGGGGTTCTGTTTGATTTAGAGCGAGTGGAAGTGTTGCGGGGGCCGCAAAGTACACTCTATGGCAGAAGTTCGCAGGCGGGGGTGGTCAACATCATTTCGCGTCCGCCCAGTAATCAGCCAGAAATCCGCACGGCTGCCAGCTATGGCAACAATAATTTTCGCAATCTGCAACTCTCGTTGAGTGATGCAGTGCTGCCAGACAAACTATTCTTCCGACTGGCAAGCATTTACAAAGCGCGGGATGGCATTGTAGAAAACACGTTTTTGAATCGAGAGGTCGGCGAAAAAAATGGGTTAGCTGGACGCGCTGAGATCCTTTGGACACCTGCTAAAGAGTGGAACATCTCCTTCAATACCACCATCAACTCTGACGATGACGGTAGCCCCCTGTTTGCCCCACGAGATACTCCCAACCCCTTTAAAGTTGCTCAAGATTTTGATGGCTTCTATCGCCTGGACAACAATACTCAAGCCTTGAAAGTTGCTTATGAGGGTACGGGGTTTCGAGCAGTTTCGGTAACGACGCGGCGATCGACCCAACAGGCTTTTGCCACCGAAGCGGACTATACCGAAGTGAATCTGTTTAATGGAATCGGGGCATTTGATTCTACGGTATGGACTCAGGAACTTCGATTTCAGTCTCCTAATACAGCCGATCGTTTGCGCTGGGTGGTGGGTGGCTATTTTGAGTCCCGCGAGTTTAATACCCTTCAAGACGGCATTACTCTGAGCAATTTGGGAGCCGCCGCGTTTGGGGCACCCTTCGCAGGCACGAACAATGTTTCTGCCGAACAGCAGCGCTACACCTATGCCGCGTTTGGACAATTGGACTACAAGCCGATCGAGCCATTAACGCTGTTTGCAGGTTTGCGCTATGAGTCTTCTCAGGTAGAGATGGCGCGGCGACGAATTTTTACTGTTCCAGGGTTGGGAGATGTGCCTCTAAGTCCCACGATTAGCGGCTTAGAAGAAAGCAGTAATGCCCTCATTCCCCGGTTTGGAGCGCAGTATCGGTTTAGTCCAAACGTCATGGCCTATGGCACGATCGCGAAAGGCTATCGCCCCAGTGGGTTTAACTATCGGTCTGATACCGAAGCCACTCGCCGATTTCAGGAGGAAAGCTCCTGGAACTACGAATTGGGCGTGAAAACCTCCTGGCTAAATAACCGCTTAACAGCCAATCTAGCGGTTTTTCAAATTGATGCCAGTAACTATCAAGTTGCTTTGCCTGATGTAACAGGATTTTTCAACAATATTGCCAATGCTGACATCAAAAGTACAGGATTTGAACTAGAACTGCGAGCAGAAGTAACAAAGGGACTCAGCCTGAGTGCTGGATTGGGCTACACCAACGCCACATTCAAAAACTACACCAACCCCTTTACAGGGCAAAGCTTCAACAATAATCGCGTCCCCGTTTCGCCCAGTCTCACTTATAACCTGGCGATGCAATATCGCAGCACGGGGGGCATTTTTGGTCGCTTAGAACTGGTGGGATTAGGCAACACCTTTTTTGATGATGCCAACCAAATCGAACAAAAACCCTATGCTCTGGTAAATGCTCGTCTGGGCTATGAATGGAAAACTGGAGGAATTTATGTGTTTGCTAATAACTTATTGGATACCCGCTACATTACTCAAGGCTTTGTGTTTCCGCCCCCCAATGTGATTGCTGCGTTTGGTGAACCCGTGACTTATGGAGTGCAGATTCGAGCAAATTTTTAAGGAGTCCTGTGATGACAAATCAATTGGAACCAACCCAACAACTAACTGGCGTTGCTGAAACTCTGATGATTACCCTGTATGCACGAGTGGTAGAAACGCAGCGATCGGATAGTTTACTCCAAGATCCAAAAGCCGTTGAAATTGCTCAAAAAACAGATTATGACTTCAGTAAATATCAGAAGGGATGGGCTTCTCAGTTGGGAGTCGTGATTCGAGTCAGAGAGTACGATCGCATTGTCAAAAGCTTTTTAGAAGCTCATCCTGGTGCAGTCGTGATTAATTTAGGGTGTGGATTATGTACCCGGTTTACGAGAATTGGTCACAGAGAAGTTCACTGGTATGAAGTCGATTTTCCTGAAGTCATTGAACTCCGGCGCAAGTTCTTTGAGGAAACCGATCGCTACCAGTTTATTGCAAAATCTATTCTCGACTTTACCTGGATTGATCAGATTCAAAGAGCGCCAAATCAACCGCTGATCGTGTTGATGGAAGGGGTTTCTCCCTACTTGAGTGAAGCTGAAAATCGCAGCATTATTTTGCAGTTGCGCGATCGCCTTGCTCCTGTCGAAATTGTTCTTGATGTACTCGATCGTAAGGCAGCAAAAAATTCCAAGAAGCATGATACTGTCTCCAAAACCAATGCCGAGTTCAAATCAGGCTTTGATGCTGGGCAAGAATTAGAAACTTGGGGAGACGGCATCCGCCTCAAAGATGAAATCTATTCGCTCACCCAGTTTGCGGATTATCCCGATCGCTTGCCTATTTGGGCAAGATACATCCGATTTTTGCTTGTCCCTGTGTTCAAAAAATCTGCTCGTATTTTGCGTCTACAACTTACCAAGTAACCACTATTTTTAGTCACTATTTTCACAATGAAAATTCTCATTTCTGGTGGTGGCATTGCTGGACTCACGCTCGCTTATTGGCTACAGCAGTCTGGGTTTCAGCCCATTGTGATCGATAAAGCAACAGAATTTAAGCGCGTGGGCTATCCGCTAGGAACCTATGGAGCGAGTGTACAAATTCTCGAAAAAATGGGACTGTTGGAAACATTGGTTCAGAAGAGTATTCCCTTGACTGAATCAGCTTTTGTAGATAGCACCGGACGCATCATTCGCAAGCTAAACATGAGTCAGGTTTTTACTGTAGAGCAGCGTAACCTGGCACTAAATCGCGCCGACCTGCATTTAGCTATTTACGAAGTGGTCAAAGATCAGGTTGAAATCCGCATGGGTCACATGATTCAGACCGTCGAACAACAGAGCGATCGCGTCACCGTCGCATTTAACAATGGCAGTTCTGAGTCTTTTGACTTACTCATCGGTGCTGATGGAGTACATTCTCAGACGCGCCAACAGGTATTTGGTGATGGCTTTGAGAAGTTTTTTAACGTCGCATACATGACTTTTTTTAGCCAATATACTCCCCCAGATTTGGGCGATTGTAACTATAACATTACGCTGCCTCGCCGCTACGCTGGCATTGGTAAATATGGCTCATCCGGTGTTGGGGCATTTCTACTTTACCAATCGCCGCCCGGTCGCAAAATTCCACCTCAAGAACGAGTGCCCCATCTACTTCAAGAATTTAGCGATGCTGATTGGTTGATTCAAGACGTGATTTGCAGTGTTCAAGATCTAACCACTATTTTTTATGATGACATGCTGCAAATTGTTATGCCCCAGTGGTCAAAGGGGCGAGTTTGCCTGATTGGAGACGCTGCCCATACCCTAACACTGATGTCTGGACGCGGCGCAGGCACGGCAATTTTGGGTGCCTATCTCTTAGCAAAAGCACTCACTCAGCAAGATTACTCTCATGCATTTGCGACCTACGAAAATCACCTGAGAAAAACAGTGAATGACTTGCAAAAAGATGCTTTTAAGCTAACTCAAATGATGCTACCAGAAACCCAATGGTCGATCGCGCTAACCAACCTCTACATGAAATACATTCCAGAATCCTGGCTGCTAAATCGATTCACAAAGTCTGCTGCACTCATTGAGGCATTGTAAACGCTATGTCTAAATCATCCATCCCTAAATTGAGCCTACTAGCGAGTTTATATGTTTCGCAGTACATTCCGATCGCTTTCTTCTATCAAGCACTCCCCACTTTCCTCCGGCAGCAAGGTGCTTCTTTAGAAGTCATTGGCATGATTGGTTTTCTGGCGATTCCCTGGATGCTGAAGTTCCTCTGGGCCCCTTACATCGATCGCATTCGCTTTCGTTGGGGACACTATCGGATCTGGATTATCCTGTTTCAAAGCTTGTTAATCTTCAATCTTGTTCTGTGTGCATTTCTAGATCTAAAAACTCAACTACCACTCATGCTGGTCTGTATGTTTTTAGTCTGCTTTTTTGCGGCTAGTCAAGATATTGCCACGGATGCCCTCGCGATCGGGCTGCTAAATCCAAATGAACGGGGCATCGGCAACGGCATTCAATCCGGTGGTAATTTTCTGGGGTCGATCATCGGTGGAGGCATTCTTCTCATTTTGCTCGATCGCCTCGGTTGGACAGTTAGCTTACTGCTACTAGCAAGTTTTATGGGACTGTCGCTTTTTCCCGTCATTTTTCACCCAGAAACAATCCTCCCTCCCCCGACCCAAAAGGCTGGTTTACTGACGCTACTGCAATTTTTCCGCCGTCCGGGGCACTGGCAATGGTTATTGATGTTATCGCTGTATATGGCAGGGAGCAGTATGGCGAGTGCCATGATTCGTCCCTTGATGGTCGATCGCGGATTCTCACTCACCGACATTGGTTGGATCTTAGGCGTTGTTAGCTTTAGTGCAGGGCTAGTCGGCTCATTGCTCGCTGGATGGCTCATCAGTCATTGGGGACGCAAACGATCGCTGATTCTGTTTGGTCTTCTGTCGGCAGTTGCGATCGCAACCTACTTACCCATTGCCTTCGGATTATCCAGCCTGACTTTGATGTATGGCTCCAATATTCTAGTTGCGATCGCTTCCGGCATGGCATACACCGCAACACTGACGGTGATGATGGATTACAGCCGCCCAGAAACTGCCGGAACCGACTACACCTTGCAGGTTTCCACAATCTACTTCACTGGCATTTTAGCAATGGTATTAGGCGGATTTGTCGCAAAAGCATTTGGCTATGCGGTCATGTTTGCGATCGGGATTGTCTTAACGTTGTCCAGTGTTGCCCTAATCGCGAAAGGCTTTTCTAGCCGAGAATTAGCCCCTGTAATAGCACCTGAATCGATTGCTCATCTGTGATCTGTTAAACCCCAATTACCCCAAATGACTGATCAACTCTACCCAAAGCCACCCCTAAACATCTGGGAAGTCATGGCTCCAGTGCAAGGCAGAATCATGGTGGCGATCGCGCTTTCTGTGATCAGCACTATTGCAGCGATTGTGTCTTTGTTGGCGATTCCACCCATTGCGTCTGAGTTGCTCAAGCCTGCTCCTGATGGTGATCAAATCTGGATGTGGGTAGCAGTTTCCGCGATCGCAGTTGCCATTTCTTTCACCACTAAAGTATTTGCCTCCAGTACTTCCCATTTAGCAGCATTCAAGTTAGAAGTAATCGTGCGAACCGCCATCACTGAACATTTGGCAAAAGTACCGCTGGGATACGTGATCACAACGGGTTCTGGTGCGATTAAAAAGATTGTTCAGGATGATGTCAAATCGCTCCATGCCTTTGTTGCCGACAGTACTCCACTTCTTGGACGAGCCTATACTACACCTGTGATCTCGCTGATTGCGATGTTGATTGCCGATTGGCGGTTGGGATTGGTGACAGTGGCTGTGTTGCCGATCGGACTGATTTTTATTCGGTTAGCATTGCAAGATTATGCTGAAAAGCGAGGGGAATACGATCGCGCTAATGAGCAGATCAACAGCGTTGTGATTGAGTTTGTGCAAGGGATGCAGGTGGTTCGCACCTTTGATGATGGGAGTAGCTCCTTTGCTCGATTTCAGCGATCGCTCGATTCTTTTACGCAATCGATTCGAGACTGGAACAAAACCACGGGCACCTCTGGACGCTTGGGCACACTCCTGTTTGAACCCTTACCCACGCTGATTATTATTTCAATCGTAGGAGCCTGGCTTATGATCCAGGGATCACTAAAATTTCCGCAACTGTCGGTGTTTTTGCTACTATCGCCTAGATTGTGTGGAGCCTTCAAACCGATTTTCACCCTGTCCTATTTCATCAATCAGGCAAATGCGGGAGCAAAACGGATTGGGACAATATTGGCAGAGCCTCCGTTACCGCAGCCAGAACAATCCAAACAACCTACAGAGGCTTCCATACAGTTCCACGCAGTCACTTTCTCGTATGGAAACCGTCTCGCCCTGCAAGATGTCAGCATTGAGATGCCCGCAGGGAGCGTTACCGCTTTGGTTGGTTCCTCTGGTGCAGGTAAAACCACGATCGCCCGATTGATTCCGCGCTTTTGGGATGTGGAGGATGGTTCGATCGCTATTGGGGGTGTAGATGTGCGAGAAATGACCTCTGACACTCTGATGTCCTGGGTTTCTTTTGTATTTCAAGACACCTTTTTGCTATATGACACGATTCGCAACAACATTAAATTAGGCAAAATCAATGCCACCGATGCCGAAGTAGAAGCTGCTGCTCGTGCGGCTCAAGCCCATGAGTTTATTCTGGCGTTACCACAGGGATACGACACGATCGCCGGAGAGCGCGGCTCCTATTTGTCTGGGGGGCAACGACAGCGCATCACGATCGCTCGTGCCATTCTGCAAGATAATCCCATTGTGGTATTAGACGAAGCAACCGCCTTTGCTGATCCTGAAAATGAGGCATTGATTCAGGCGGCGATCGCTTCTCTAACAACGGACAAAACCTTAGTCATTGTTGCTCATCGGCTACCTACTATCATGAGCGCAGATCAAATTGTTGTATTAGATCAAGGGCAAGTCGTGGAGCAAGGTAACCATGATGAATTGGTGAATGCAAATGGCGTGTATGCCAAACTCTGGGAGCGGCACGAAGAAGCCCAACAGTGGAAACTCCAGTTGAAAGTAAGAGAAAGCACTACTCTTGAGGCACTTTAAGTGCAGGCATTGCTGAATCAGGGGATGAATTGCCCCAAAGCGGCGGGAAACCCAAGGTTCAAAGTCCCCCATTTTTGGGGGATTTAGGGGGCGAAAAGATCGACACTTCCCACAGATTCATCCCTCCAATCAGCAACAGGTGTAGGTGCGTTCTATCTAAGTTAATCTCTCAAAATAGCAGAAGTTTTATGCTAAAAACCTATCGTCGGATGTTGGATGTTGCAGGCTCCTATCAACCTCAGCTAAAAACGGCATTGTTGCTATCGGTGATTGCTTCTATTCTGCAAGGCATTATTTTTGCATTGTTTTTCCCGCTGCTATCGGCTTTGCTGACACAACCGATCGACATACAACAGGTTGGAATACTGCTGGCAATCATGACAATACTTGTTCTGATCGAGGGCTTCATTCGCTGGCAAGAACTTGATTTTGGCTGGAACACCTCCAACGATGTTGCCCACGAAACCCGATTACGACTGGGAGAACAACTGCGACGAATGCCACTAGAAGAACTCAACCGTCGGAGATCGGGCGACCTCAATGTTGTTCTGAGCGGCAATGTTAGCGAGATTGTTTTGTGGATTGGTAGCCTATGTACGCTGGTGATTCAAACGCTGATTGTGCCGTTGACGATCGTGCTTGTGACGCTGTTCATTGATTGGCGATTAGCCGTGGCGCTATTCGTTGCCTTTCCATTTGCGATTCCGCTCTATCGCTATTTCCGCACGCTGACGGCTAAAGTGTTTCGTGATGTGGCAACGGCTGATGCAGAGGTTGCCTCTCGCGTGGTGGAATATGCTCAAGGATTGCCTGTACTAAGAGCAACCCAACAAACGGGGCAACAGTCGCAGCGATTGCAAGCAGCATTGATCACTCAGCGATCGATTCAATCCACCGCACAACGCTTGTTTAACTTGCCGTCGATCGCGCTCTCCACCCTGGTCGAAGCGGGAATTTTACTCGTGCTGGCTTTGGGAACACTGTTTATTTTACAAGGAAGTCTGTCTGTCCCCGCTCTGTTTGCGCTGATTGTGATTGCTCTGCGATTTAGCGAACCTTTGGCACAACTGACTGGGTTAACTAGCATCTTTGACCTGATGGAAAGTGGGCTAGAACGCATTGAAGCGGTGATGAACATTCCTCCTCTCCCTGTGCAATCTACATCGATTCAACCGACTCGATTTGAGATTACGTTTGAGCAAGTCTACTTTCACTATGCTGATCAGAGCGACTGGACGCTGCAAAATCTCTCCTTTCAGTTGCCAGAGCGATCGCTGACGGCTTTAGTCGGATCATCAGGGAGCGGAAAATCGACGATCGCTCGTCTGATCAGTCGCTATGCAGATGTGCAGCAGGGCAGCATCAAGATTGGCGGAGTCGATCTGCGTCAACTAGAGCAAACTCAACTGATGCGGCTGATTTCCGTCGTCTTTCAGGATGTGTATCTATTTGACGACACCATTTTGAATAACATTCGCATGGCAAAGCCAAATGCCACCGATGCCGACGTAGAAACGGCTGCCTGTGCTGCTAATTGCCACGAGTTTATTACACGCTTGCCCAACGGCTATGAGACTCGCGTTGGCGAAATTGGTGGCGCATTATCGGGCGGTGAACGGCAGCGAATCTCTATTGCCCGTGCCATTCTCAAAGACGCGCCGATCGTACTGCTAGATGAGCCAACTTCAGCCTTGGATACCGAAAGCGAAGTGGCAGTCCAACGGGCGATCGATCAACTAGTAGCAAACAAAACCGTGATTGTGATTGCTCATCGCCTCTCTACTGTCGTAGGTGCTGATCAAATTCTAGTGTTAGAGAATGGGCAGATTGTAGAGCGAGGAACTCACACAGAACTAATGTCCAACGGCGATCGCTATGCCTTGCTCTGGCAAACTCAACAACAGTCTCGTCAATGGCATATCGCTGCGTAAGATGATTTCGCCTCAAACTACATTTCTTACAGAGCAGCAAACCCACGACTTTTACCATATCGCACCGTTCTAAATTCAATTTGATTGGTGTTCGGACTGTAGAGCGTGTAGGTTGCCTGTCCGGGAATGCGTCCGACATTGCCCACACCAATCACCTGCCGAGGTTTAACCAGGGTGGCTTGCGATGAGGTTGCCTGATCTAAGGTTGTGACGCTGGAGGTTACACTACCCTGCTGAATTTCGTATTGGAACGTTAATCCCGATCGCCCACAGAACAGTATGTTCGCATCCATTCGCATCAGGCGATCGAGCATTTGAATGGGCGATGTATCCGGTGTTAATTCATCACTGACACTAACGCTGCTGCCATGAATCAGTAAGCAATCGAGTTCAAAGAAACCAAAGTCAAGCGGTTGCTTCGCAGTTGCGCTTTGCGCTAAACGCACCCATTCAACCATTTCTCGTGGAATCGCGTCCCACAAAGTTTTCACCATTTCTATTCCATATTGCTCAATCAGTTCAGTCGGTTCTCCCGTTCGTCCCAAACAGTGTAAGATGAACAACTGTTCTTCCCACCAACCCTGACAAACCTGGGGTACAGGTTCATAGTCGCGAGGCGATCTGACTCGTTCAATCACTTTTTCAGTTTCGGGTGTCGGTGCAATCACATCACCCAAGATATAGAGTTCTTCGACTGGCGATCGCTGCCGTTTGATGTCCGCCAGTACTGCTTCATAAGCAGCTAAATTACCTTCGATTCCGCTCAAGATTACCTAGTAAGTCATTATTGCTGCACTACAAACTTTGTAATTTTGGCTCACTGCAACTATGCTGCAAACGCTACCCAGCCTGCAAAAATAAAAGCAGTATAGAAGCGGGTTATGTTGACGAAACCCGCTTGAGCCAATAATTCCAGGGTTCGTTCTTCTGGAATGCATTGGATGTGTTGCCACACTCCGTCAGCAAGTTCGCTGAGCCGCTGTGATTCCATCCCTACCATTTGTGCTCGTTTCTGCCATCCGTCAACCAATCGCTTAAACACCTCTGATTGCTTATCTCCATGCGAATCTACTAACACAAATGGGCTACCTGGTTGAAGACGAGCCGCGATCGCCTTGAGGTAATCCAGTTTTGTGCCATCATCCGGGAGAAAATGCATCACAAGTAGGCTAGTAGCAGCGTTGAAGAGGTGTATTGGAAGTTCTTGCACAACGCCATGATAAAGTCTGACGCGGTTCTCAATTTCTAAGGAGTCAACCTTTGACTGAGCCACTGCCAGCATTTTCTCAGAGGGATCAACCCCTGTGAATTGCCACGTTAGATGAGTTTGACTCAAAGAACTGATCTCATTACCACCGCCTGCCCCAACCACAAGAATATGAGCATCATCGGTCAAATAAAGCTGGAATAAAGCCGCCAGCATTGCGAGCATGGCATCATATCCCGGAATACTTTGCCGTACTGCGATGTCGTAGTCAGCCGTTGGCAAATTGGGATTCTGATCAAAATCAAATGGGTTTTCACTCATGGCTACCGCTCACATACATGAGTTGGATCATCGGCGCGTTCAGCGTACTCTAGCCCTTTAGACAACTTGCCGCGCTTTTCTGCCAACACTGATGGGTAGCTACATTCACAGGAATTCAACCCTTCCACAATGTCTTCATCCCAACATCCCTGACAGGTGGGAATATCGAGCGCGCGAATCATTTCTACTACGGCATTTGGATGGGGGCCATACCCCACGAGATCACCGAGACAGTAGACCTTATCGGCATTGTGATCGTCAATGTCAGACAGTACCGCATTCAAGGCTTCATAGTTGCCATGAATGCAAGACATTACCGCAATCTTCATCTGCTTCCTCTCCTGGTTCTAATGAGTCTTTAATTTGTTTTTGGTAGTCAGCGATCGCTTGATCATTCAAGCAGCAGTCTTTAATTGTTTGAGCAATTAAAGACTGCTCCAATGCTTCACCCACGACTTCAATGCCGCTAAAGCGATTCCTTCGGAGAGCTTCGCTAACGGGTCTACCCTTCAGCCAGCGCGGTAGATTGAGTTCTAGATAAGTTGGTTCAGCGAGTCCTGCAACAAAATCGAAATGGAGCGCGCTGCTTCGCAGATACCGCAAGGGTCGCCCATCGGCAACATCAAAAATGCCTTTAGCGCGTCCAACAGTGCCATACGCCCCCTTTATCAGTTCATACCAAAACGTATTCAGACTCGCGAGGTCAAGCACCTGTCCCGACAGAACAGAACGCCAGAGATGAGGCTGTGATAACGCCGCACCCGTCTCAACACCCGTTACCACAAGGTCTGCCCAGTCATGCCATTCTGTGTGTCGAGTTCTCGGCGGCAACACCGCCACTCGTCGGCAGTCTGCCATCTGGTCAGGCAGGATTAGAGAAGTTAGATCAATATGAAACCCTAGTTCAACGTAGACAGCAGATCCCGCCAGCGGATACACCCGTTACCACAAGGTCTGCCCAGTCATGCCATTCTGTGTGTCGAGTTCTCGGCGGCAACACCGCCACTCGTCGGCAGTCTGCCATCTGGTCAGGCAGGATTAGAGAAGTTAGATCAATATGAAACCCTAGTTCAACGTAGACAGCAGATCCCGCCAGCGGATGGGCTAAAAAATCAGTCAACTGCTCGACTGGGAGCACGGTGAGTCCAGGAATCTCTGCTGCCTGATAGGTTGGGTCAATGGGAGTGTTTCCCGATCCCAAACTTAGATAGACGGCTGTCTCAGCAGCAGAATTGACCTGTTGCCGTATCCAGGTCGTTTTTCCCGCGCCGGGTGAACCAGACACCAGTGTGACGTTGAGTGATGGCATCAAAGGTTTTAACAGTCTTGGAGTTCAGGCGTTTGGTTGAGAATCTGATTCCGAATAGACGTGAAGTTGCGGTAAGCATCAGAATCTAGGCGATCGCGCCGAAAGACCGCCAGGTTGTGACAATTCTGGAATGCCAGCTTCACGTCAAAGTGCCGCTCTACTGCCCCCCGAATCGCATCACTCCCCACCATGCGAAGCAATTGTCCTCGCGCCTGTTCGCTAGGTGGAGCGACTGCATGGTTTGCCCACTCTTCGCCATCCTGGTGGAGGCTATGGGACAGCTTCTCGACAATATTCCAGGCATAGGGCAAGGATTGCTGGATGGTTTCGACAAAGGCTGACTCATCCACCTCGCCTGCTGCTGCTTGTTGAACCAGGGCTTCACTAACGTTTAGAGACATTTTTTCTCCTCATGATCCATTAACTGCAAAACATCGTCCTATGATACAACTAAAATGATAATCATTCTCACAACCTAGTAATTGATTCATGCCTGATGCCGTGTTTGCTCTGCCAGACTCCATTGACCTGGCGATCGTCGGGGCGGGGCCCCATGCCCTGACGCTGGTAACCCACCTCTTGCAAAAGAAAAAATCGATGCGAGGACGGTTTCTCGTCTTCGACCCCAGCGGCACCTGGATGAGTCGTTGGAATCATCAGTTTGCGGCGTTGGAAATTCCTCATCTCAGGTCGCCAGCCGTCCACCAACCCGACCCCAATTCCCACGCCCTTCGCACCTTTGCCGAGTCTCGCCCCAATGAACTGTTTCCACCCTACGACCTGCCGGGAACTCGATTGTTTCAGGATTTTTGCCAGGATGTGATCCGTCGCTGGCAGCTACAGAATTGCGTGTGTGCGGCTCAAGTTGAACAGATCAAACCCTTGAACAACCAGCGTCAGTCCCGGTTCTGTCTGCAATTAGCCACCGGGCAAACTGTGATCGCTCGCCGAGTCGTGATTGCCAATGGGGGTGGAATCCCTCAACTTCCAGCCTGGGTCAGTCAGATTCCAATGAGTTATCCATGCGATCGCCTCCTACATTCTCATCAGGTGGATCTGCGAGGCTTACAACTCCGAGGTGAACGAATCCTGATTATTGGTGGTGGATTGACCAGTGGACACTTGGCAGTTGGCGCAATTCAACGCGGCGCACAGGTGCTACTTATGTCTCGCCGCACCGTCTACGAAAAACTCTTTGATGCCGATCCGGGTTGGTTGGGTCCGAAATACCTCAAAGACTTTTGGGCAGAACCGGATTGGTACGCTCGTTGGCATATGATTCAGCAAGCGCGGAATGGGGGTTCCATGACCCCAGCGATGCTAACTCAACTGCGTCGTTTACAGCGAGATGGGCGGATTGTGTTTCATGAACAATGTCAGGTCTCTCAAGCGAGATGGAATGAAGACCACTGGCAGGTGTGTTGTGATCGTGCAGCCTTGCATGAATGCATTCAGCATCAAACAATTGATCGCATCTGGTGCGCTACGGGTAGCCAGTTAGATGCAACAAAGCACCCGCTGTTGAACGATGTTTTCGACACTTATCCCACCGATCTTGTAAACGGGTTGCCGATTGTGGATGAATGCTTACGCTGGCGAAACTGTGAGCTATTTATCATGGGCGGGTTAGCTGCATTACGCACTGGGCCAACAGCGCGAAATTTATCAGGCGCAAGGGCAGTGAGCGATCGCATTGTTCCAGCCATCATCAAGCCTAGGTTGGCAATGGCTTCTCATTAGTTGTTCTAATTGGGATGGTGCATCCTGGAACTCCGTGCAAACAGGCTAGAATGTCAGTATCAAACGAGGCGTGCGGCTTTGCCGATTCCCTTTGGGATCGTTGCCAGTTCTGACGGAAGTTGCACTGATGATTTACGGAAATCGAACCCTTCTAGAATGGCTTACTCGTACTGTGTGTGCGATCGCCACGCCAATGTTGATGATTGCTTCCCTAATACAATCCGCATGGGCGACTCCACAGGTGGTGAAGTCAGCCGGATTGAAGTCGGATCTGAATGTGCCGTTTTCTCAACCCGTGCAAGTGGAAGATCCGTACCGCGATCGCTCCCGCAAGGTGATTAGTCTCTGGAGTCGGGATGCGGTGCGAGTGCTGTTGACGAACAATTTGCGGCAGCGTGGCTACGGCTATGCTTACAGTGCCAGTCTGCGTTGCCTGTCGCCGGATTGCCAGACGATCGCGGGTGCAGGCGTGGTGCGATAACTATTGGTGAACGTGAGCGATCAAGTGCTGCGACTGTCGGGGGAGAACGTAGGTTTGCGGTGAGTGGAGAAGTGGCAGGGGTGTTGAAGAATGCGCCGGAGCAGAATATTGCGATCCGGTTGATTTTGGAGGAGGGTGAATCGGTGGATAGTGAGATTGGCAAGGAAACGGTGAAGTTGTAGCGATCGATCTACTAAATTGAAGGCTCCAAACGGGTGGCTAAAATACTCTGCGCGATGGCAGAACCCACCCCTATGCTTCGACCATAACAACGTACCACTACAGAACCACTTACTGTTCGGCTAAGGATTTGCACCTCTGCCCCAACAATCATCCCTGCATTAGTGAGTTCTGCCAGAGCGTTAAGACAATGCAGTTTAATGATGCGGACACGATCGCCAGCATTCGTTTGAGCTAAAAGAATCAAAGGGCTGGAATGATCAATCTGCTTCACCGCAGTTAACCCTGCTTGAACCGCTAAATCCACTTCCGCTTCGCAACCTCCAGACAAAAAAGTGAATTCGCGCCAAACAGGAAGTTCCGATAAATCCGGTTCGTCAGTCATGCTACCTCCAATCAGAATGGGCTAGATTGAAAGCTAGCGTAGCACTCTTGATACTGGCTTGCATTAAACTTCTGCCATTCCTTTAGCAACTATCCATCATCAATTGTCTGATTTTATTGAAGCATAGCTAGTTACAGGAGTTGGAAAGTAGTTGAGCATTGGGCTGAAGGTGCGCTCGTTCTATAGACTTAACTAAAGCATTACTTTCTTTATATTTCTTAATCGCACTTTAATAGGAAAGAATTGCAATAGTCATGCTAAGATGCCTCCAAAGCTTATTGAATGTTTTTCTCAATAAGTTTGACCTTTAATCTAATTCAGGAGGACTGTGTATGGTCAGAACTACAGACCAGCCGCTCGAAACTGTTCCTTGGTGGGCTGGCAATGCCCGCCTCACGAATCTCTCTGGCAAACTTTTGGGTGCTCATGTCGCCCATGCTGGATTAATTGTGCTGTGGGCAGGCGCAATGACGTTATTTGAGCTTGCCCACTTTGATCCGCAACAGCCAATGTATGAGCAAGGTTTAATTCTGTTGCCTCATTTAGCAACTCAAGGTTGGGGCATCGGAGCAGGCGGCACGGTAGTAACTACCTATCCCTACTTTGTGATTGGGGCCTTACATCTAATCTCATCTGCATTTCTAGGATTTGGTGGAATCTTTCATTCGTTGCGCGGCCCAGAAAAATTAGAGCCAAAGTTCCGCTTTTTTGGCTATGACTGGGCGGATACGAACAAAATGACGACCATTTTAGGAACTCATCTGGTGCTGTTAGGAATTGGTGCATTGTTACTGGTTGCCAAAGCGATGTTCTTCGGTGGATTGTATGATCCAACGATCGAAAATGTGCGGGTGATCACTAATCCCACCCTCAATCCTGCGATCGTTTTTGGTTACCTATTTGGTGCAGTGGGCAAATTTTGGATTGCAGGGGTGAATAATCTGGAAGATGTGGTCGGCGGTCATATTTGGGTTGGATTACTCTTGATTGGCGGTGGTATTTTCCACATTGTTACCAAACCGTTTGAATGGACGCATCCGCTGTTTGTTTGGTCTGGAGAGGCGTATTTATCCTACAGTTTGGGTGCGTTGGCGCTAATGGGATTTATTGCGACGTTGTTTGTTTCAGTTAACACGACGGTGTATCCTGAAGTGTTTTATGGCCCGATGCTGGTGATTCGGCAGAATGTGATTCCCTACTTTGCCTCACCTGATCCTGATTTTTTAAGTGCGCGATCGTGGTTGGCAAATGCACATTTCTGGTTAGCGTTCTTCTTTTTGCAAGGACATATCTGGCACGCACTGCGGGCACGCGGGTTTGACTTCCGCAAGGGTCGGATTAATGACGCGGCAGTGTTGCCCCAACCTGTCTAACAAGAATTGACGAGTCTAACTTTGACTGAATCATGTCGATCGCAGTCATTACCTAACAGCCGCAAATCGGCTGCAATCTGAGAGAGAACATAGAACACGGTTGTAATCAGTTGTGATGATTCAATGGAGATCTCTACTATGACAGCAGTTACTGCTGAAAGCCCTTATCAACAGCAAATTCCGAGAACAGGCTGGTGGGCTGGTAATTTTCGCTTGGTCAATCTATCGGGTAAACTGCTTGGCGCGCATGTAGCTCATGCTGCTTTAATTCTGTTGTGGGCTGGTGGCATGACCTTGTTTGAAGTGTCGCGCTTCATTCAGACCAAGCCTATGTATGAGCAGGGGCTAATTATCCTACCTCACCTAGCAACACTCGGTTTTGGCGTGGGTGCAGGCGGACAAATTACCAGCGTTTATCCTTATTTTGTGATTGCGGTGTTGCACATTGTTCCCTCAGTTATTCTGGCAGCCGGAGGGATTTATCATTCGCTGCTAGGTCCAGAGGTGCTGGAAGATAGCCCAACTTGGGCGGGTTTCTTTGGCTATGACTGGAAAGATACCGATAAGATGACGACCATTTTAGGCATCCACCTAACACTGTTGGGGCTGGGAGCCTGGTTGCTAGTCGTCAAAGCCATGTTTTGGGGTGGATTGTTTGACCCCTGGGTTGCAGGCGGTGGTGATGTGCGCGTGATTAACCATCCAACACTCAACCCCGTCACCATTTTCGGCTATCTGTTTGGCACTCATGGTTCAGAAGGCATGGCAGCAGTTGATAATCTGGAGGATCTGATGGGTGGTCATATTTGGGTTGGCGGAATGCTGATCGCAGGTGGACTGTTCCACATCCTGACGCAACCGTTTGCCTGGGCACGGCGTATTCTAATCTACTCCGGTGAGGCATATCTGTCCTACAGCATTGGTGCCGTTGCCTATATGGGGTTTCTTGCCGCCTACTTTGTCAGCGTCAACAACACGGTTTACCCGGAAGTGTTTTATGGACCGTTGGGAACGTTGACGAGTCAAGTACCGACAGAAACGTTACCGACTGCGATCGGTATTGTCTCTGCTCGCGGCTGGCTAGCCACATTCCACTTCGTTCTGGCAGGATTGTTTTTAGCGGGTCACATCTGGCACGCGATTCGATCGCGCGGAGATGCCGCCGGGTTTGATTTCAAACGGGGAAGTGTAGTACGACCACCCGCAGATTTGCAAGCGGGGAATCTACTAACCCCAATTAACTCCTCAGATTTCACCCTAAATTTCCTCAAGAACTTACCAATCTATCGATCAGGGTTGTCTCCACTCACACGCGGCTTAGAGATTGGGATGGCGCATGGTTATTGGCTCATTGGCCCCTTTGTCAAACTCGGCCCCTTGCGGGATTCAGCATCAGCAAATTTGGCTGGTTTGATTGCCGCTGCAAGTTTGATTGTAATTGCAACCGTTTGTCTATCTTTGTATGGCAGTATCACCTTTGAACGACGGCTAGAAGCGATACCCCGCCCTGCCTTTGCGGAGATGGTGCCCAATGTTCCAACCTCCCTGCAAACGGTGGAAGGCTGGAGCCAGTTTTCCAGTGGCTTTTTGATTGGCGGTATGGGTGGCGCGATTTTTGCTTACCTGCTGTTGAACAATCTTGACCTGTTTCGACAGTTAGTTTAGGCGCGTCAATTGCGTGAACCAAGTTTTGCTGTTCGAAATGAGAATTAAATAACTTCGACAATTGTAGAGTCTCGGATCGCCCTCATCCCTTCTCCCCAGGGAGAAGGGGGCTAGAGTCTGGTTCCCTCTACTTGGGGAGAGGGCTAGGGTGAGGGTGAAATTTCGGAGTTATAGCTGTATTCACTTTAGTTAGGACGCTGCCTGTTTGAGAACAGATTCTATCGCAGCCCGTAAACTAGAGGCGGTGGGTAACTGTTTGCGAATCCGGTTTTTCAACCATGCCCAACACTTCTCAATTCGATTGAGGTCAGGTGAGTAGGGTGGCAAATAGACTAATTGACAGCCTGCGGTTTCAATCAACTGAGCAATCCGACCGCCATGATGAAACGTGGCATTATCCACGATCACCCACTCCCAGGGTGCAATTGGAGCACCAAGCACGTCTCTAGCCAGCGTTCAAACACGCTGCGGTTACAGACCCCCTCGACCGTAAAGGGTGCCATGATCTCACCCGCCCGATAGAGTGCGATCAGATTGATGCGTCCTTGCCTGCGACCCGATTTGAGGTCATAGAAGCGTTCTCCTGCCGGGGCATAGCCGTAGCCAGCGTTGTCCCGTTCGTCCATCCCAGACTCGTCCACGTAAACCAAGTGCGGCGCTTTGGGGTCTGTCACTTGGGCTAGGAAGTCCGCCCGTTTAGCTTCGTCGCGTTGGCTGTACCCGTAGGTTTTTTTACGGGTATACCCGATCTTTTGTAATGCCCTCGAAATGGTGGACTGGCTAATCTCGCTGTCCCACAGGTCTGCCATTTCACTCTGGGTTTTATCCCCATGCGCTTTGACAAAAGCACGAAACTTCTCCCAATTATGAATCTTGTTTTGTTGCGATCGCGGACAAGCTAGCGGAGTGGAAGCAGCGCAACATTGAGATTTTTAACTTACCAACCTACTCCCCGCAATTGAATCTGATTGAGATCCTATGGCGGTTTATCAAGTACGAATGGATTGAGTTCAGTGCTTATCGGAATTGGCAAAGCTTAGTTCAGTATGTAGAGAGAGTACTCAAAGAGTTTGGCGAGAACTATGTAATTAATTTTGTTTAACTACTTAGCTAATCGACCGTTGACCAGACTGGCTTTTTGGCGAATGTCAGCATATCGAGGCGCAAGCTGTTTTTGAAAGGCAAAGGAACCCCACAAAATAAAGGGAATGGGCAGCATTGCATACCAGGAAACGCCCGGTGCCAGGGCTAAAAAAGTGCCGCCGACAAAGACAATCGTCGTAACAAACTGCAAAATCTCATTGGCACCACTGTCGAGAAAGCGTTCTAGTTGGTTAATGTCATCGTTGAGAATAGACAGCAGCGTTCCGGTACTTTGTTCTTCAAAAAAGCCCAGTTCTAATGCTTGCAGGTGACTGTAGGCATCCAATCGCAATTCATGCTGTACGGTCTGGGCCAGGTTGCGCCAGAGGCGATCGTAGGCATATTCAAACAGCGATTCTAAACTCCAGATCAAGAAGGTCAGCAGTGACAAGACGGTAAGTTGTCCAATAATGCTGGTGATGCCAACGTAGGCGATCCAGGAAGATTCTCGTTTGACGACAACATCGACAGCCATGCCAATCAGATAGGGTGGTGCCAGGTCAAAAATTTTGTTAAGAACTGAGCAGACGCTGGCTTGCCAAATTTGAGTGCGATGAGGACGACTATAGCGAAGTAGCCGCTTTAAGGGATTCGTCTGGGTAGATGAAACAACAGCAGACATAGGACGTTTGGGTAAACAAAGGAGTCTCGATCGTAATCCTAAGCTGCAATTCTGGGGCGATCGTCGCTAATTCAACGTCAGTCTCTAACCAGGGCACTTGAGAATCGGGTGGTTAGCAGAAGCGCTAAATAACGAAACAAAAAAACTTCATCGAGTTCACGTTAATCTGCAATTCCAGACTGTTCTTTCTATATTAGACTTCCTGCATGAATACCTGGCGATTGATGTTAGCTTCGCAAGAGCCTTCGGCAACGCTGCTATCAGAACAAAGTCCACCTCCGTGGACTAACGGTTAAAATCGCCTCTTTAGTGTGCGAAGGCACACTTTGCTTTTGTAGCCCCGACTTTAGTCGGAGGGCATCTATGATTCGTGCAGGAAGTCTATTGACGATAGGTTAAATCGCACTTGATAGGAATAATTACTTAACTGCTTATCTAGAGGTTTCTTAACTTTTCTTCATAATTAAAACGGCATTTCTTCTTGTTTATAGAGTTCATAGAACTAACCCATTTACTAACAGCTTTTCTGTATTAAAAGTCCTACTTTTATTAGAGATCTATACATTGAGTTCAGTATTAAACCGTAATAGACAGCTTTCAATAGAGACTTAATAGTACTGGAAAGATAGACACTTAGATGTTTAATTAATTCTCTACAACTTATGCACAGCAGCACTTTTGAGATAGGTGAATCTAGATAACATAGAAGGTTTTATAATTAATATATAGAGACAACTTGATAAATTTTGCTCTTCAAGATCAACAACTTTTACTTATCTATTTAATTTAATATTTCATCTGAGCTTTTGAATTCAGATTGATCTGTAAGTGATTTAAAGCGCTTAAACTAACATCTAACAAAAGAAGTGCTTCTTTCAAAAGTAAGACTATCTTTTCGATAGTTCTACTTAATAAATATCCCTACCTTTTTTGGAGAAAACTATATGTCCAACGTTTCTCGTCGTCGATTTCTCTATACAGCGGGCGCTACCGCAATGGGATCGATCGTTCTCAAAGGCTGTGCTGGAAATCCGCCAACTACCGAAAATGCAACCTCTCCGGCGGCCGTTCCTGCGGTAAATGCTGGGACAGGCCAAGCCCCCGAAACAACCAGCGTGCGAATCGGCTACATCCCCATTTTTGAATCGGCTCCCTTGCTCGTCGCCCAAGAAAAAGGCTTCTTTGCCAAACACGGTATGAGCGGAGTCCAGGTGCTCAAACAGTCTTCCTGGGGGTCTTTGCGCGATAACCTGGTGATTGGCGCAGGCGGCGGTGGCATTGAGGGCGCACAGTTTCAAATGCCCATGCCCTACCTGATTAGCGAAGGCAAAATCACCACGCAAAACCAGAAAATTCCCATGTATGTGCTGCTGCAAACCTCGACACAGGGTAATGGGATTGCGATCGCCAGCAAGCATTTAGGCAAAAACATTCACCTCGATCTGTCCCAAGCAAAAGGCTACTTTGACGAACTAAAAGCAAAGGGCACGCCATTTACAGCCGCTTACACCTTCCCCAGTGCCAATCAGGAATTGTGGATTCGCTATTGGTTAGCCGCAGGTGGCATCAATCCCGATACCGATGTAAAGCTGATCACTGTCCCACCCGCCCAAACAGTTGCCAACATGAAAACAGGCACAATGGACGGCTTTAGCACAGGTGACCCCTGGCCCTATCGGATTTTGGCAGAGAACATTGGCTTTATGGCGGCTCTGACGGCTCAAATTTGGCCGAGTCACCCAGAAGAATATTTTGCAATGCGATCGGATTGGGTCGATAAACATCCCAAAGCGACGAAAGCCCTGATCAAAGGCGTGATCGAAGCACAACAGTGGTGCGACCAACCAGAAAACCGTAAAGAACTAGCAGAAATTTTGGCGAAGCGGCAAAACTTTAACCTGCCTCTTGAGATTCTGTCTCCTCCCCTGGCAGGCAACTACAAGATGGGCGACGGACAAGCTGAGATCAAAGACATCAAAATGGGGCCGCTCTACTGGAAGGATGCTATCAGCACTGTTTCTTACCCCTTTAAGAGCCACGACACCTGGTTTTTGACCGAAAACGTGCGTTGGGGAATGCTGCCGGGTGACACTGACATCAAAGCGCTAGTAGACAAAACCAATCGGGAAGACCTGTGGAAAGAAGCTGCTAAAGAAATCAGTATTGCTGAAGCTGACATTCCTAAAGAAATGACTCGCGGCTTAGAGAAATTCTTTGATGGTGTTACCTTCGACGCTGCCAATCCCAGCGAGTATCTGAAGACCGTCAAGATCAAAAAGGTCTAGAAGTAACTTTGACGGGTATTAGATCAACTTCAACAGTCTGCCAAATTCCTGCATATTTGAATCGATCGACAACCGTTCACTCAATCAATTGATCAATCACCTGTTCAGTTATGAGAAGTTCGATAAGTCGGATTTAAACAGGGGAATGATCTGGTGAATGCGATCGTAAAAACACTGTTTTGGTACAGGTGCGCTGAAAGAGCTACCTACTCTAACAGAACGTGAATTCGATGGAGTTTTCTCACTTCGTTATTCAGCACTTCTGCCCCCCAACCCCCCAATTTTGGGGGACTTTGAGACAATATTTCTCGTTCAAAGTCCCTCACTTGTGGGGGATTTAGGGGGCTGAAGCCGATTGAAACGAAGCGAGTCACTCTCATCGAACTGACGTTAACAGAGCTAAACAAACGAACTAAAGGGTGCTACTACGTAGATACTAGAAGGTTTGGGTTAGTGGAGACAAAGGCTTAGAAACTCCACAAACGTTACCTACGACAAAAGCTTGAAGTTGTGCTGGTAGAGGTCGATCGACAGTCTGTTTTCTCCTTAGCCGGAGGTCGATCGATCTCTACTTTTCTTATTGTTTGTAGACAGATAAGGGATCAGGTCTAAGGGTCGTTACTGAACAGTAATAGGATCACAACGCCGTTGGCTTTCAGCACCTTGTAAACATCCCCTTCACTCTGCCGACTGCTTTAATCTACGACCCAGATTTATTACCTGGTTGGATAACAGTCGGATCGACCCCCATCGGAGACACAATATCCCGGAAGAGTGTGATCTGCTGCTCAAATTCTAGGGCCTTGACTTGCTCAAACACTTGGTTGGCTTCAGAAGAAAGCTCATAGCCTGGGGGCATGGGAACGATCGTTTGGTTGTCCATGCCTTGAGCAAGTAGATACCAAAAGAGAAGTTTGGTTGTATCGCTAAGTGCGCCGTATTCGCGAGAGAATTCTGTGTCTTTGTGGTTGATCAGATCGCGTTGTAGTTCTAGTTGCTGGTCGTGGGAAAGTTCTTTGACGCGGTTAAAATAAGCTTCTCCAATTTCGGGTGAGGCAGTGCTGGCTCCGGGTGCAGCAGGCGTGATCGAGTGTCCCATTTCTTTGTAAATGAAGTAGAACAAGGCAAGCTGTTGATCTACATCGAGGCTTTGAAATCCAGTCACCAATTGATTCTCAGTATCAGAAGTTGTATATGTCATCACAATTCTCCATTCGTCTATTGCACACTAGCAAAGCGATCGCTTGGTTCCTACTCGCTTAAGACAGAGGAAGATAACCTTTCTATAGACAGAGGTATTGCTTGCGGCTCTACACAACAGTTTGGGGAGGAGTCAGCAAGTTCAATTTCATCCCTCATCCCTCATCCCTCATCCCTCCAAAAGGAGCACATTATGCAACTAACCGGAAAAGTCGCCGTCATCACAGGAGCCGGGTCAGGAATTGGGAAAGCCGCAGCCCTTTTGTTGTCTCAAGAAGGTGCCGTTGTTGGCGCAATTGACCGCACGCCTGAAGACAGTCAACAAACGATCGACGAAATCCAAAAGCTAGGCGGCAAGGCAATAACCACGATCGCAGATATTTCTCAACCAGATCAGGTCAAGCAGGCGATCGATAAAATAGCACAGGAGTTTGGCAAAATTGACATCGTGTTTGCGAATGCTGGAATTAATGGCGTGTGGGCTGCGATCGAGGAACTTTCACCCGAAGAGTGGGACAAAACCTTAAACATTAATCTCAAAGGAACGTTTCTCACGGTTAAATACGCCGTACCTTACTTAAAACAACAGGGCGGTTCTATCATTGTGACTGCTTCGGTGAATGGAACGCGAATTTTTAGCAACACTGGCGCGACCGCTTATTCTTGTTCTAAAGCAGGACAAGTTGCATTTACTAAAATGGTTGCGTTAGAGTTGGCGAGATACAAAATTCGCGTCAATGTGATCTGTCCAGGAGCGATCGAAACTGAGATTAGCAATAACACGGAACAACGCAATCTAGAATCGATCAAAGAACCTGTCGAATTTCCTGAAGGGAAGATTCCTCTTACTGATGGAGAACCCGGAACCTCTGAACAAGTCGCCCAGCTAGTCTTATTTCTAGCCTCTAATGCCTCCAGTCATATCTCTGGGACTGAAATCTGGATCGACGGCACAGAATCTCTGCTCAAAGGCTAACTTTTATCCCTCATTACCTTTCCCATGCCTCAAGTTTTTGGAAAACTGCCTCAGACTAATCAACCGTGGAACACGATCGCAGATGTTCAGAGTGTTGAAGTTGACGATCGCTACATTAATCTAGACTGTGGTGACGTTCATCTCAAGCTGAGTGTGTTGTCTCCAACTTTGATTCGAGTGAGAATGGCGGCTCAAGGGGAGTTTTTGCCGCAGCGATCGTGGGCCGTCAATCAAGCAGACAATCAGTGGGAAAAAACACCGTTTGATGTTGAACAAACTGATGAGTCAATTGAGATCAAAACTGATCAGATTCGAGTCAAAATTCAGCGTCGTCCTTGTCGAATTAGCTACTACGATGCCAATGGACAGCCATTTGCACAAGATGCTGAAATGGGGATGGGCTGGCGAGTTGGGCAGGTTGCCGCCTGGAAAACAATTGAAGTTGAAGATCACTTTTATGGATTTGGCGAACGTACGGGACTGTTAGACAAGCGATCGCAGATCAAAACAAACTGGACGGTGGATGCGCTGGATTACACGTCGATCGACAACGAAATGTACCAGGCAATTCCCTTTTTTACGGTGCTGCGTCCTGGCTTGATTTACGGGATTTTTCTCAATGTGACCTATTGGAGCGAATTTGATCTGGGAGCCACTAAACCCGATGTCTGGCAGATGTTGGCGCACAGTTCAGAACTTGACTATTACATCATTTACGGTGCGACACCCGCCCAGATTCTCGACACCTACACCCAGCTAACCGGACGGATGCTCCTACCGCCAAAGTGGGCGCTGGGCTATCACCAATGTCGCTGGAGCTATGAATCAGAAGATGTGGTACGAAGGCTGACTAAAGAGTTTCGTGATCGCAAGATTCCCTGTGATGTCATTCATCTCGACATTGACTATATGCAGGGTTATCGCGTTTTCACCTGGAGTCCGACTCGTTTTCCTGACCCCGCGAAACTGATTGGGGAGTTGCAGCAAAATGGATTCAAGACCGTTACGATCGTTGATCCAGGTGTGAAATATGAACCGGACGGTGAATACAAAATTTATTACGAAGGATTGCAGAACGACTACTTTGTGAGAACGACGGATGGACATTTAGTCTATGGCTATGTGTGGCCTGACAAATCGGTGTTTCCTGACTTTTTGCGTCCTGAAGTGCGTGACTGGTGGGGCGATCGCCAAAAGATTCTCACCGATGCGGGCGTGGCGGGCATCTGGAACGACATGAATGAGCCGACGTTGGATGAGCGTCCTTTTGGTGACAGCGGCAAGAAGATTTCCTTTCCATTGGATGCCCCTCAAGGCTCACCCCAAGAAGGCGGCAACCATGCTGAAACGCATAATCTCTACGGTTTAACCATGTCTCAAGCGGCGTATCAGGGATTAGAAAAACTGAGGCCAAATCAGCGATCGTTCGTGCTAACTCGTTCAGGATTTGCGGGAATTCAACGCTGGTCGTCGGTGTGGATGGGGGACAACCAATCGCTGTGGGAGCATTTGGAAATGTCGCTGCCAATGCTCTGTAATATGGCGCTGTCAGGGGTGGCATTTGTGGGGGCGGATATTGGCGGGTTTGCCGGGAATGCGACTCCAGAATTGTTTGCTCGATGGATGCAGATGGGATTGCTCTATCCATTGATGCGCGGACATTCTGCCTTAAAGTCATTGCCTCATGAACCGTGGGCATTTGGCGATCGTACCGAGCAAATTTGTCGTGACTCGATTGAATTGCGCTATCAGTTGTTGCCGTATCTCTATACGCTTTTTTGGCAATCATCAAATACAGGAAATGCTATCCTTCGACCATTGCTTTATGAGTATCCCCACGATTCCAAAACTTATCATCTTCACGATCAAGTTATGTTGGGTTCAGCGTTGATGGCCGCCCCTGTGTGTCGTCCGGGTGTGGAGGCGCGATCGGTCTACTTGCCCGCGGGGGTTTGGTACGACTGGTGGAGCGGCGATCGCTATCAAGGGTCTACTCACATTCTTGCTGACGCGCCTCTAGAACGGATGCCACTGTATGTTAAAGCCGGATCAATCATTCCGCTACAACCTATTATGCAATACGTGGATGAACGCCCGATCGATCATCTCCGGATTCGCATTTGGCCCGGTGTGGGTGAATTTACACTGTACGAAGATGATGGGGACAGTTTTGAGTCTCAATCGGGTGCCTGGTCAACGACGACCTATCGAGTTCAGGAAACCACCGTTCAAATTGAGGCGAGGCAGGGAAACTGGAAACCAAGCGATCGAGAAATCACTGTCGAATGTGTGGGCGTAGGTGAACAACACTTTAAGGATGATGGCAGTGCGCGTCAACTGCAATTTACCCCAGCAGCCTCCTAAAAACTCTGGCGTTGCTGAATCAAGGGATGAATTGCCCCAAAGCGGCGGGAACCCCAAGGTTCAAAGTCCCCCAATTTTGGGGGATTTAGGGGGCGAAAAGATGGACACTTCCCACAGATTCATCCCTCCAATCAGCAACGCCAAAACCCCAAGGTTCAAAGTCCCCCAATTTGGGGGATTTAGGGGGCGAAAAGATGGACACTTCCCACAGATTCACCTCTCCAATCCAGCAACGCCAAAACTCTATGCAATCTGCTGACTTCTTTAAGGGGGGCTAGGGAAGATGTCCAGGGTCTCGCCTGCGATCGAGAACGCTTCAGATAATCAATATTCGACAGTACACAGAGTAGCATTATTTTACAATTGAATAATCAGATTCAGAAAGGTTCACTAATAAGAATTGCTATGACAATAGCTCTACTCATATAAATTTAAGCAGCCTAATCTAGTAGAAATCTTAACCATTCAAATTGGAAATTAGCCGCCTTCTTTTTCGCCACTTTAGTCATTTTTCTTAACAATTGAAGGTCGATTAACCATAAAGAATTTGATCTTTTTCTAGCTACTCCTTATGAAGGATTTTGAGTTTCAAACTTTCAAATAGTCGTTCAGGAGAGCTTTACAGTTTAATAGATTCTTCTTTACATTTGTTCTTTGCAATCACCTCTATCCTGTGGCAGAGGAGAATAAAGCCTAAAACAAACTATTTTAAATGTATTAGAAATAACAGAAGTGCCGAAGGCATCGTAGAGAAGACTAATTCGACGCTCAACCTCACTTCGATCGACTGAACTTAAAAGTTCTTTAGCGTTGCTCTATGGTTCGCTCACTTTGCACTGTGCTGGAAAAACATGGTGCTGAAAACAAAATTCAGATGGACTTCTAGTTGAGAACTGTTGAGGCTTCTTTGGACTGAAGCTAATTCTGAAATCATTATTTTTTGCCCCCAGGCATCGGACTAGCTCGGTGCCACTTTGTAATTTGGATATTCATTCAAGCTGTGAGGAAAGAATTTTGAAATACCAATTTTTCGCCAACTCGATCGCACTCGCCGCAACCCTTTCTTTGTTGTCTCCGGCGATCGTTCGAGCCGCTCAGACTTCTAGCGATTTGCCTGCTGTCGATTTGCCCACTGTCAATCCGCTCAAAACTGCCGAAAAAGTCATAGATTTGCAGGCTGTCCCGAAGGCTCAATCGACCAAGGACATCACTCAGTCCACGTCTGTGGAAAGTACGATCGCCTCGCCTCTTCTGGCACAAACAACCCGTTCAGGGATCGAGAAAGCTGCAAATCCTAACCACACTCAACCTGTTGAGAATCCTGCTTTACAGCCGACCAAACTGCAACTTCTAGCTCAGATACCAACGGCGATCGATCAGGTTACTTCTGTTTCTCAACTGTCTGACGTGCGACCGACTGATTGGGCATTTCAGGCGCTGCAGTCTCTCGTAGAACGCTACGGCTGTATTGCGGGCTATCCTGACCGAACCTATCGCGGCAATCGCGCCCTGACTCGCTACGAATTCGCGGCTGGACTGAATGCTTGTCTTGCTCGCGTCAACGAACTGATTGCTGCTTCGACAGCCGATCTCGTCAAAAAAGAAGACCTGGCAACCCTTCAGCGACTCCAGCAAGAATTTTCAGTCGAGCTAGCCACCATTCGCGGACGAGTCGATGCACTAGAAGCCCGCACCGCGACGCTAGAAAGCCAGCAGTTCTCCACCACCACCAAACTGCAAGGAGAAGTGATTTTCGGCTTGATTAGCCCCATTCAGGGCGATAATGTGGTCACAGGTCAAGAGGTCGAAAAGAACCCAACCCTGGGCTATCGGGTGCGGCTCAATCTCAACACTAGCTTTTCGGGCAGAGACTTGCTGACGACTCGATTGCAGGCTAACAACGTTACGCCCTTGGGTGCGACACGGTTTGACCCGACCAGTCCCACGGGTGTCGTCGGATCGGGCACTCTCGGCACTAACATGGGGCGCATTGAATTTGATGGTGACAGCCGCAATCAGGTGAGCTTGAGTTTGTTGCGCTATCGATTCCCGATCGGTGCCAATACCAATGTCTACCTCGCTGGTACTGGAAATGGCTTTGTGGACTTGGATGCATCGTCTCAGTTAAACCCTTACTTTGATGGTGGAGCCGTTTCGCTGTTTGCCTTACGGAACCCAATCTACAACTACTCTGGCGGCGCAGGGATTGGAATTCGGCACCAGTTTGGGACAGCAGGTGAATTAAACCTGGCTTATCTGACTTCGGTGGCAAACAATCCAGCCGACAAAAACGGTCTAACTGACGGTCAATATGGCGCACTAGCCCAGTTTATTTTGAATCTGGGAACTTCCTCACGCATCGGTTTCACCTACATCAATGCCTATACTCCGTTTGACACGCTGACTCCGGGTAACGAGTTTAACCTGACCGCAATCGGAAGCAACTTGTCCAACAGCAATTTTGGCGTTCCTGTAAATGTGAATGCCTATGGTATTTCAGGCACCTTTCAACTGTCGCCTAAGTTTGCATTGGGGGGTTGGGTTGGCTATGCCAATCATCGGTATGTCGGCCGAGGCGATGGAGATGTGTGGAACTGGGCAGTTACGCTGGCATTTCCTGACCTGTTAAAGCAGGGAAATCTAGGCGGCATTTTAGTGGGTCAACAACCCAAGCTCACCTCGTCTTCGGGAGGAATTGGACAGCGTGATCGCGATACTTCTTTACACCTAGAAGCCTTTTACCGTCATCGCCTCAACGACAATATCTCGATTACACCGGGTGTCATTTGGGTGACCAATCCAGAATTCAACGAAGCGAACGAAGATACTGTGATTGGTGTCGTGAGAACGGTCTTCTCGTTCTAAGTTTGTCATGTGGGTGGAGATAGATTTAACACAGGTCTAACAATATCTCTGCCCACGGGTTTTATATTAAAACTTAATCTTAGAACGTAAAGTTTTTTGAAAATGGTAGTCAATTCGACAGACGCAAAAAAATATCTGCTAAACTCACAATATAACAACACTACAACGAACCACAAGGATTCAAAACTTTTCCATGAACACGATTAGAAAACTGACTAAATTTCTGCCGCTGGTAGGAATTATCTTTTTTACTGCCTGTAGCAATACAAACACTGCACAAAACAATACGTCTAACAATACGCCTGGCAACACTACAACCAACGCTGCAAACAACGAAACTGCAACTAAGTTTTCTGCTGCTAAGGGATGCAAAAATATCGGCGTTCTACTCCCCGAATCGGACTCCTCGGCTCGTTATGAAGCCTACGATCGCCCCCTGCTAGACCAGGAAATCAAGAAAGCAGTTCCGGGTGCGACGATTCAATACTCCAACGCCAACAATGATGCCGACTCTCAACAAAATCAGGCCGAAGCCGTTTTGACAAAAGGAGCCTGCATTCTGGTTGTTGACCCCAAAGACAGTGAAAAAGCCTCTGTGATTGTGCAGCGGGCCAAAGCGAGCCAGGTGCCTGTGATTGCGTACGATCGCTTGATTCAAGATCCCGACACCGCTTATTACGTCTCATTTGACAATGTGCGAGTCGGCGAACTGCAAGGACAGTACATTGTCGATCAGTTTCGCAAAGGCGCTTATGGTTTGAAAAAAGGCGCAAACTTGGTCATGATTAACGGCTCCCAAACCGATAACAACGCCCTGCAATTCCGCGAAGGTGCGATGAAAGCGTTGCAGCCCTTGATCGATAACAAAGACGTAAATCTGATTTTCGATCAATACACGCCTAATTGGGATAATGGTCGCGCCCAATCTTTAATGGAAGGCGTATTGACTAAAGAAAAGAACAACGTTCAGATTGCGTACGTGGCCAATGATGGAATGGCGAATACGGTTGTAGCAGCTTTGCGATCGCAAAAACTAGACGGTAAGATTCTCGTCACTGGACAAGATGCAACGCTAAGTGGAATTCAAAATATTCTGGCGGGTGATCAGGCGATGACTATCTACAAACCGATCGTTCAAGAAGCTCAAGCCACCGCCCAACTCGTTGCTGCCCTGAGTAATGGCACTGATCCAGGCTCTCTCGTCAACGGTCAAACTCAGACAAAAGCAGGCGGACAAATTGCTTCTGTCTTGGTGACCCCGATCGCGGTTGACAAAACCAACGTACAGCAAACCGTTATCTCTGATGGCTACTTAACCAAAGACCAAGTTTGCAATGGTTTGACCGGAGACACTACCGGAACTTGCAAAGGCTAAAACAACCAGGGTAGAACACTGTGAACTCGATGAAAAATTTCGCGATGGTGACTCATCCGGGCAGCCCCCTAAACCCCCCAATGCTGGAGGACTTTGAACCGGAAATCTGATCCAAAAGTCCCCACTTGGCAGCTTGGGGGCAGACGCTTGACACCAAAGCGAAAAAATCATCGAATTCATAGTCTCAATCTGAAAGCCAACCGTTCGATCGCAGCTAGGGAGTTAAATTTGTGGAAAGTCAAGTCTCAACCATTCCTAATGGGGCCGCTCCGCAACGAGTGCCACGTCTGGAGTTACGCAACATTAACAAATCGTTTGGCGGCGTACATGCCCTAAAAAACGTTGATTTTGAGGTTTATGCGGGTGAAGTGGTCGGGCTAGTTGGTGACAACGGTGCCGGAAAATCGACCCTAATCAAAACCATGTCTGGGGCCTATGTTCCCGATCAGGGTGACATTCTCATTGATGGGCAAAAAGTGGCGATCGCCAGTCCCCAAGACTCGACTCGGTTGGGAATCGAAACCGTCTATCAAGACCTGGCCCTCTGTGACAATTTAGATGTAGTCGCCAACCTCTGGCTGGGTCGTGAAGCTTATCGCCAAATCATTCCAGGCGTTCTCAAAGTTCTCGATGAGACAGAAATGGAGCGGCAAACCCTGGATGTCTTAAAGACGCTTGATGTCAAAATTCCCTCGGTGCGGCGACCTGTGGCGGCTCTGTCGGGCGGTCAGCGTCAGTGTATCGCGGTTGCCAAAACCATTTTGCGTCATCCCAAAGTCGTGTTGTTAGACGAGCCAACGGCTGCTCTCGGTGTTGCTCAAACGCTGCAAGTGTTGAATCTAATTAAGCGCCTCAAGCAGCAAGGATTGGCCGTCGTTGTCATCTCTCACAATTTGCGCGACGTGTTTGAAGTCGCCGATCGCGTTGTCGTCATGCGGCTTGGAGAACGAGCAGACACCTTCGATATCAAAAACAGCACTTCAGAACAAATTGTTGCTTCGATCACAGGGGCCGTCCACCGCAAACCCCTGACTCATGAATAGGAATTGATATGAAAAGTTCAGATCAAACGAATCCCACCACCGATCGAGAAAATGTCGTCGAACAACAGCCTTCTACCGGGGATGCCGAAATCGCGCCTTTAGTACCCAAAGAGAAGTTGAGCCTGCGATCGCTGATTCGCGGTGATTTAGGATTTCTCCCTGTCCTGATCACATTAGCAATCATCACCCTGTACTTTCAACTCACAACAAACGGTGTTTTTCTGCAAGCCAGAAATCTCTCAAACCTGACTCAGCAAATTGTTGTCATCAGTATTTTGAGTACTGCGGCGGTGTTGGTGTTGCTGTTGGGCGAAATTGATTTAAGTTTGGCGGCGGTTGCTCAAGCCTGTGCCGCTGTGATGGCCACGCTGTCGGTTTACCAAAACTGGAATGCGGCCTCAGCAATCGGAGCAGCGTTGTTAACCGGAGCCGTGATTGGATTGGTCAACGGCTTCTTTGTTGCTGTTCTTCGCGTTCCCTCTTTCATTGTGACATTGG
>NZ_JBJPHU010000168.1:0-11072 GCF_052939515.1 Phormidesmis sp. 146-33 | reverse complement strand
GAATTGTCACGCGGGACGGGAGAAGGGGTTGTGCCGGGGATGGGGATGAAGCGCGCCTGTGGATTGTGCGCGGCGGGGTGTTCTTCTATCATCCTGAAGTTGAATGATTTTTCTGGATGCTGTCGAAACGCGCCGGTGTTTTCCCGGAATTGTCCCCAGCCCCCTCCCTGTGGACGGCTCTGGGGGCGGGCGGGGAAATTCCGTTCTGCACAGGCCCTACATCATCCACATTCCTTCTTTCATTCTTTCTTAATAGAAGGAAGACGAACGCTGGTCTGGTGGACAGGATGCTTGGGACGATCACGGATTTTCTGGCCGACTGGTATCTGGTGACGAAGTCGCTGCATGTGGTGTCGGTGATTTCCTGGATGGCGGGGATCTTCTATCTGCCGCGGCTGTTCGTCTACCATGTCGAGCAGGTCGAGGCCGGGTCGGCGACGGACCAGATGTTCCAGGTGATGGAGCGGCGCCTGCTGCGGGGGATCATGAACCCGGCGATGATCGCGACCTGGGTCTTCGGGCTGGCGCTGGTCTTCACGCCGGGGGTGGTGGACTGGTCCTTCGTCTGGCCCTGGGTCAAGGCGGGGGCGGTGCTGGTGATGACCTGGTTCCACCACTGGCTGGGCCTGCGGCGAAAGGAGTTCATGGCGGGGACGAACAGCCGCTCGGGCCGGACCTACCGGCTGATGAACGAGGTTCCGACGATCCTGATGCTGGTCATCGTCTTCGCGGTCATCACCCGCTTCTGATTGACTTTTGCTGTAGCCCCGATTAGGTGCGGCGTTGCAGGGCCGTCCGGCCCATCGCACTTCCCGTCCCAAATCCGCCGAGACCCCCCGTGACGGGCGTGGTCCGCCCAAAGGTATTCCATGACTGTCGAACGCTTGAACCTCTCTGAACTCAAGGCCAAGACCCCGGCCGATCTTCTGGCCATGGCCGAGGAGTGGGAGATCGAGAACGCCCCGTCGATGCGCAAGGGCGAGATGATGTTCTCGATCCTGAAGGAGCATGCCGAGGAAGGCTGGGAGATCGGCGGCGACGGCGTGCTGGAAGTTCTGCAGGACGGGTTCGGCTTTCTCCGCTCACCTTCGGCCAACTATCTGCCCGGCCCGGATGACATCTATGTCTCGCCCGACATCCTGCGGCAGTTCTCGTTGCGCACGGGCGATACCATCGAAGGCCTGATGCAGGCGCCGAAGGAGAACGAGAAGTATTTCAGCATGACCAAGGTCACGCGGATCAACTTCGATGACCCGGAGAAAGCCAAGCACAAGGTCCACTTCGACAACCTGACGCCCCTGTACCCGGACGAGCGACTGAAGATGGAAGTCGAGGACCCGACGATCAAGGACCGCTCGGCCCGGATCATCGACCTGGTGGCGCCCATCGGCAAAGGCCAGCGCGGGCTGATCGTGGCACCGCCGCGGACCGGCAAGACGGTGCTTTTGCAGAACATCGCCAACTCGATCGCGCAGAACCATCCGGAGTGCTATCTGATCGTCCTGCTGATCGACGAACGCCCCGAGGAAGTCACCGACATGCAGCGCACGGTGAAGGGGGAGGTTGTCGCCTCGACCTTCGACGAACCGGCAACGCGGCACGTCGCGGTGGCCGAGATGGTGATCGAGAAGGCCAAGCGCCTGGTCGAACACAAGCGCGACGTGGTGATCCTGCTCGACTCGATCACCCGACTGGGCCGCGCGTTCAACACCGTCGTCCCGTCCTCGGGCAAGGTGCTGACCGGCGGTGTGGACGCGAACGCGTTGCAGCGGCCGAAGCGGTTCTTCGGGGCTGCCCGGAACATCGAGGAAGGCGGGTCGCTGACCATCATCGCGACGGCGCTGATCGACACGGGCAGCCGGATGGACGAGGTCATCTTTGAAGAATTCAAGGGCACGGGTAACTCGGAAATCGTGCTGGACCGCAAGGTCGCCGACAAGCGCGTGTTCCCGGCGATGGACATCCTGAAGTCCGGCACCCGGAAAGAGGACCTGCTGGTCGACAAGATGGACCTGCAGAAGACCTATGTCCTGCGCCGCATCCTGAACCCGATGGGGACGACGGATGCGATCGAATTCCTGATTTCCAAGCTGAAGCAGACGAAGACGAACAGCGAGTTCTTCGAGTCGATGAACACCTAGATCGGGCGGCGGCGATGGACACGATCTATGCCCTCGCCACGGCGCGGGGTCGGTCGGGCCTCGCCGTGGTGCGGATCTCGGGACCGGGCGCTTTCGCGGCCGGTCTTGCGCTTTGTGGCACCCTTCCGGCGGCGCGGGTGGCGGGGCTGCGGCGGCTGGTCTGGGGCGGGGAGCTCTTGGACGAGGCTTTGGTGCTGCCCTTTGCCGAGGGCGCGAGCTTCACCGGCGAGGCGGTGGTGGAACTGCACTGCCACGGGGGCCCGGCGGTGGTGAGTGCGGTGCTGCGCGCCTTGGCCGAGCAGCCGGGGCTACGGCTGGCCGAGCCGGGGGAGTTCACCCGTCGCGCGCTGGAGAACGGTGTGCTGGACCTGGCGCAGGTCGAGGGGCTGGCCGACCTGATCGACGCCGAGACCGAGGCGCAGCGTCGCCAGGCGGTGCGGGTGCTGTCGGGGTCGGTGGGGCAAAAGGTCGATGGCTGGCGGCGCGATCTGATCCGGGCCGGGGCGCTGCTGGAGGCCACGATTGATTTCGCGGACGAGGACGTGCCGGTGGATGTCTCGCCCGAAGTGCTGGCGCTGATCGACGGGCTGATGGCGGACCTTGTGCGCGAGGCGGCGGGGGTGACGGCGGCAGAGCGGATCCGGGACGGGTTCGAAGTGGCCATCGTCGGCGCGCCGAATGCGGGGAAGTCGACCCTGCTGAACCAGCTGGCGGGGCGCGAGGCGGCGATCACCAGCGAGATCGCCGGGACGACGCGGGATGTGATCGAGGTGCGGATGGAGATTGCCGGGCTTCCGGTGACCTTTCTGGACACGGCGGGCCTGCGCGAGACCGAGGATCGGCTGGAGCAGGCAGGGATCGACCGCGCCCTGGCGCGCGCCCGGGCGGCGGATTTGCGACTGTTCCTTTCGGATGGCGCGGAGGTTCCGGGATTGCAGCCAATCGGCGATGATCTTGTGGTTATGGGAAAAGCTGACACAAGATCAGGTATTGCCGGGCTGGCAGTCTCGGGCAAGACGGGGGCTGGAGTGCCGGAACTGATGGCACGGATCGGCGAAATCCTGGGGGAGCGCGTAGGCTCGGCCGGCGCTTTGGTGCGCGAACGGCATCGCGTGGCAGTGACGACGGCAATTCGCTCTCTGGCCGAGTCACGGGCGGAAGTGGTAAGACCCGACTCGCGCGTCGAGCTGGCGGCGGAGCATCTGCGGCAGGCTGTCCGGGCAATGGATGCCCTTGTTGGCCGAGTGGATGTCGACGACCTTCTGGGAGAGATCTTCGCCAGCTTCTGCATCGGTAAGTGAGGTTTCACGTGAAACACTACGACGTCATCGTGATCGGCGGCGGCCATGCGGGCGCTGAAGCTGCTGCGGCCGCGGCCCGGATGGGTGTGCGGGCGGCCCTGGTGACCCTGCGGGTGGAAACGCTGGGCGCGATGTCCTGCAACCCGGCGATCGGGGGCCTGGGCAAGGGGCACCTTGTGCGCGAGATCGACGCGCTGGATGGCGTGATGGGGCGGATGGCGGACAAGGCGGGCATCCAGTTCCGCCTGCTGAACCGCCGGAAGGGGCCTGCCGTGCAGGGGCCGCGTGCGCAGATCGACCGGCGCTTGTACCGGGAGGCGATGCGGGCGGAACTGCTGGCGACGCCGGGTCTGGAGGTCATCGAAGGCGAAGTGGCGGGGCTGCGTCTGGTCGGGGGCGCCGTCGCCGGGGTTGTGCTCGGCTCGGGGGTGGAGCTGTCGTCAGGGCGCGTTGTGCTGACGGCAGGGACGTTCCTGAACGGCGTGATCCACATCGGCGACCGGCGGATGTCCGGCGGCCGGATGGGTGATTCGCCATCGAAGCTGCTGGCGGCGCAGCTGGCGGAGCTGGCGCTGCCGGTCGGGCGGCTGAAGACCGGCACTCCGCCGCGACTGGACGGCCGGACGATCGACTGGGCACAGCTGGAGATGCAGCCGGGCGACGATGAGCCGGTGCTGTTCTCCTTCCTGAGCAGTCGGCCCGAGGCCCGGCAGATATCTTGCGGGATCACGCATACCTCGGAAGCGACGCACCAGATCGTGCGGGATAACCTGGGCCGCTCCGCTATGTATGGGGGCCACATCGAGGGTGTCGGTCCGCGGTATTGCCCGTCGATCGAGGACAAGGTTGTGCGTTTCGCCGACAAGACCTCGCATCAGGTGTTCCTGGAGCCGGAGGGGCTGGACGACTGCACGGTCTATCCGAACGGTCTGTCGACGTCGCTTCCCGAAGAGGTTCAGCACGCCTACATCCGGACGATCCCGGGCCTGGAGCAGACGGTGATTCTGCAGCCGGGCTATGCGATCGAGTATGACTACTTCGATCCGCGGGGTCTGCACAGCACACTGGAAACCCGGGCGGTACAGGGCTTGTATTTTGCGGGGCAGATCAACGGCACGACAGGGTACGAGGAAGCGGGAGCGCAAGGTATTGTAGCGGGGCTGAATGCGGCCGCAGCTGCTAGAGGGTCCGCGCCGGTCGAGTTCAGCCGCACGGACAGCTACATCGGCGTGATGATCGACGACCTCATTTCGCGCGGAGTGACTGAGCCCTACCGCATGTTCACGTCGCGCGCCGAGTTCCGGCTGTCGATCCGGGCGGACAACGCCGACCGTCGGCTGACGCCCCTCGGGATCAGCGCGGGATGCGTTTCCGATGCCCGTTGCAAAGCCTTTGCTGCGAAGCAGGAAGCACTTGATGCCGGGCGCAAAGCGCTTCTTTCGGTTCACGTCGGGCCGAAAGCGCTGAACCAGGCGGGGATCGCTGTCAGCATGGACGGCGGGAAGCGGTCCGCCTACGAGATTCTGTCGTTGCCGGGTGTTGAACTTCCACATCTAGTGGCCGCGATCCCGGACTTCGCATTTGTGGACAGCGGAATCCTGGCACAGCTTCAGATCGATTCGACGTACGAGCAGTACGAAAGCCGGCAGGCCAAGGAAGTTGCAGACTTGCGGCGGCAGGAAACGCAGCGCATTCCGGCGGATGTGGACTACAGCCAGATTTCCGGCCTGTCGAACGAATTGAAGCAGAAGTTGGCACGCGTAAAGCCCGAAACGATCTTCCACGCTTCGCGGATTGAAGGCGTGACGCCAGCAGCTTTGCTTCTCGTCCTCGCCCATCTTCGCAAGCCGCAGTCGGAGCGGCTTGCAGGATGACACAACCAGCAGAAACTGCTGTCGCGGGTTTCGATGTTTCACGTGAAACATTCGCGGCGCTGAGAAGCTTCGAATCGCTCGTTCGAAAGTGGACGCCTGCCATCAATCTTGTCAGCAAGTCATCAGTCAACACTCTTTGGGATCGGCATGTCGTAGACTCGGCGCAAGTCTTTTCCGTTGTCCCGACCGAGTCCGTCAAGCGCTGGGTGGACCTTGGATCGGGCGGAGGATTTCCAGGCCTTGTCGTTGCTATTCTTGCAAAGGAACTGCGCCCAGCTTTGCGCGTCACGCTTGTGGAAGCTGACTTGCGCAAAGCGGCCTTTCTCCAGCAAGCAGCACACGCGCTGTCACTGAACGTTGAAGTACTGCGAAGCCGGATCGAGTCGTTGGCGCCCTTGAATGCCGATGTCTTGTCAGCCCGCGCGCTGGCCCCCCTTGCGCAGCTGCTGGAGTTTGCCGAGAAGCACTTGTCGGAGAACGGGACAGCAGTCTTTCCCAAAGGCGCTCGGTTTTCAGACGAAATCGCGGACGCCCGCAAGGTCTGGAGCTTTGACATAGACACGCAATCCAGCGTTTCCGACAGCGACGCATCCATCCTTCTGATCAGGAATATCCATCGTGCTTAGGACTGACCGGCCGCAGACTCACATTCTTGCGCTTGCCAACCAGAAGGGCGGCGTCGGAAAGACGACTACCGCCATCAATCTGGCAGCGGGGCTTGCCGAACTTGGCTGGAAAGTCCTGCTCGTCGATATCGACCCACAGGGAAACTCTTCGACGGGGTTGGGAATACGCCCGGACGCTCGGAAGAAGACGAGCTATGACTTGATTGTGGATAACGCCGATCTACAGGATGTTGTGATCGCGACCGGCGTTCCCGACGTCATGATCATTCCGGCCAACGCAGACTTGTCGTCTGCCGACCTGGACATCGTGTCGAACGAGAAGCGGAGCTACTTGCTGCATGACGCGTTGCGGCGGCCGGAGATGGATGAATACGGGTTCGATTACATCCTGATCGACTGCCCCCCCGCATTGAGCCTGCTGACAGTGAACGCGCTTGTCGCGTGCGATTCGGTCCTTGTCCCGCTGCAGTGCGAGTTCTTTGCGCTTGAAGGCCTTTCCCAGTTGATGCTGACGATTCGCGATGTGCGCCGGTCCGCCAACCCGGACCTGCGGATCGAAGGGGTTGTGTTGACGATGCATGACCGACGCAACAGATTGACGGCCCAAGTCGAAGCGGACGCCAGGACCAATATGGGCGACCTGGTCCTGAAGACCACGATCCCACGCAATGTGCGAATCAGTGAGGCGCCGTCCTATGCGCTGCCGGTCCTGACCTACGACCCCGGCTCGAAAGGCGCTGAAGCCTACCGCGCGCTGGCCCGTGAGATATCCGATCGTCGCAAAACGCCCGAAGTTGCAGAGGCTTAAGACATGAACAGCAAGAGCGAAAAGCGGGGCCTCGGCCGCGGATTGTCGGCCCTGATGGCCGATGTGCATCTGGCCGGACCCGAACAGATGGCGTCCGCGCGCAAAGCCGAGCTGCATGTTCCCGTCGACAAGCTGGAGCCAAACCCTCAGCAGCCGCGCCTCGATTTCAGGCGTGAGGAGCTTGAGTCGCTGGCCGATTCGATTCGGCAGAAGGGCGTGATCCAGCCGCTGATCGTGCGCAGGAAGCCGGGGCGGGATGTCTATGAAATTGTTGCGGGCGAGCGACGCTGGCGCGCGGCGCAGATCGCGCAGTTGCACGAAGTTCCCGTTGTTGTCCGGGACCTTAGCGACAGTGAAGTGCTGGAAGTCGCAATCATCGAGAATATCCAGCGGGCAGACCTGAACGCCATCGAAGAGGCGCTTGGCTTCCGGCAGCTGATGACCCGATTCGGGCACACGCAGGAAAAGCTGGCCGAGGCCTTGAGCAAGAGCCGGAGCCACGTGGCGAATCTGTTGCGGCTGCTGTCTTTGCCGACCGATGTGCAGGATCTTGTGCGCGACGGGAAGCTTTCCGCGGGCCATGCACGGGCGCTGATCGGAAGCCCGAAAGCCTCGGAGCTGGCCGCACAAGTGGTGGCCAAGGGACTTTCGGTGCGCGAGGTGGAGCGGCTGATGAAGGCCCTCGATGCGGCCAAACCGTCCGGTCCGAAAGGGGCGGCCGGGGCGGAGAAGGACGCGGACACGCGGGCCCTGGAGGGGGATCTTTCGGCGAACCTGAAGATGCCGGTGCGGATCGAGCATTCCTCCGGCGGGGAAAGCGGGCAGCTGGTGATCCGCTATGCCACGCTAGATGACCTCGACAGGTTGTGTCGGCTTTTGTCCCAGCTACCAGATGAAGACTGATCAGGCCCCGCTTTGACGGTCCGCCAGCAGAGCGCGGAGGATGCCGTTCAGCATCATGACACCTCGATCGGTCGTGGAAATCCGGTCGCCGTCGCATGCCACAAGGCCGAGGCCTTCCACCTCGGCCAGGGCCACTTCGGACAGGGGCTGTCCGGCCAGAGCCGCGTACCGCGACAGGAAAGCGCCCTCACGAAGGCGCAGGGCGAACATCAGGTATTCACTGGCGCGGTCCTGAGCGCCAAGGCGTTCAATGGTTTCAGCAAGGCCGGGTTTGGCGAGAGTGCGGTCCAGCCAAGGAGTCGGCTGACGCTCAGCCTCGATGGCGAATCGGGTCGAATCGAGGGTGAGTCGGCCGTGGGCTCCGGGGCCGATGCCGGCGTAGTCGCCCATTCGCCAGTAGATCAGATTGTGCCGTGATTCGTCGCCGGGACGGGCATGATTCGAGACCTCGTAGGCGGGGAGGCCTGCTTGCCGGGTGACTTCCTGCGTCAGTTCGAACATGTCGGCTGAAAGGTCTTCCTCGGGCAGGCCCTTGAGGAGGTTCCTGGCGTGCATCTGGCCGAAGACGGTACCATCCTCGATGGTCAGTTGGTAAAGCGAGAGGTGGCTGGTGCCGAAGTCGAGCGCGCGGCCGAGTTCGTCGCGCCAGGCGGCGAGGGTCTGGTTCTGGCGGGCGTAGATCAGGTCGATCGAGACGCGGTCGAAGGTGGACTGGGCGATGGCGATGGCCTTTGCGGCCTCATCGACGGAGTGCATCCGGCCAAGGCGGCGGAGGTCGTCGGGGTCAAGCGACTGGATTCCAAGGGAAACACGGTTGACGCCTGCTTCGGCGTAGGCCTCGAAGCGGGCGGCCTCGACGCTGCCGGGGTTGGCCTCCAAGGTGATCTCGATGTCGTTCGCAAGGGTCCAGGTGGCGCGGATGCGGTCGAGGATGCCCTGGACGGTTGCGGCCTCCATCAGGGAAGGCGTGCCGCCGCCGAAGAAGATTGTGTTGAGGATGCGGCCTTGGGTCACGGCGCCGATGCGGTCGATTTCGAGTTGGAAGGCTTGCAGCCAGCGGGATTGGTCGATGCGGGCGGCGACGTGGCTGTTGAAGTCGCAGTAGGGGCATTTCGACTGGCAGAAGGGCCAGTGTATATACAGACCAAACCCTGCGTGGCGCCAGTCATCCATCAGGGGAACAGGGTGGCGACGAGTTTCTGGAAGGCGTCGGCTCGGTGGGAGAGACGGTTCTTTTCCCAGCGGTCCATCTCGCCGAAGGTCTGGGTGTAGCCGTCGGGCAGGAAGATGGGGTCGAAGCCGTGGCCCTGTTCGCCGCGGCCGGGCCAGACCAGGCGACCGGGGGACTTTCCTTCAAAAACAAGGTCTTGGCCGTCGGGCGACGCGAGGACGAGGGTGCAGCAGAACTGGGCGGTGCGGGGTTCGGGGGCGTGGATGGCCTCCAGCTCGCGCCAGACACGCTCCATCCCGACGGCGAAGTCGCGGCCCTTGGAGGTGGTGGCCCAGTCGGCGGTGAAGACTCCGGGTGCGCCGCCGAGGGCATCAACTGCGAGGCCCGAGTCGTCGGCCAGCGCGACGAGGCCGGAGGCTTTGGCGGCGGCGTGGGCCTTGAGGCGGGCGTTGCCGATGAAGGTGGTCTCGGTTTCCTCGGGCTCGGGGAGGCCTAGGTCCCCCGCGCCGATGACGGTTACGTCGAAGGGAGCCAGAAGATCGGCGATCTCTTCCAGCTTGCCACGGTTGTGCGTGGCGACGAGGAGACGATCCCCACGGTGCAGCATTACAGGCCCAGGGCCGCTTTCTGGGCGGCGACCAAGGCGGCGTTGCCCTGGCGGGCGAGGTCGAGGAGGTGGAGAAGCTCATCCTGGCTGAAGGCGGATCCCTCGGCGGACATCTGGACCTCGATCAGCTTGCCGGCGCCGGTCATGACGAAGTTGCCGTCAGTCCCCGCAGCCGAATCCTCGGCGTAGTCGAGGTCGAGGACGGGCTGTCCGGCGTAGACGCCGCAGGAAACGGCCGAGACGTGGTCAAGCATCGGGTCAGAGGTGATGACGCCGGAGGCCAGCAGCTTGTTCACCGCAAGCCGCAAAGCCACCCAGCCGCCAGTGATCGAGGCGCAGCGGGTGCCGCCGTCGGCCTGGATGACGTCACAGTCGACGACGATCTGGCGCTCGCCCAGGGCCTGCCGGTCCACGCCGGCGCGCAGAGAACGGCCGATAAGGCGTTGGATTTCCTGCGTCCGTCCAGACTGCTTGCCCGCCGCAGCCTCGCGCCGGGTGCGCGAGTTGGTGGCGCGGGGCAGCATCCCGTATTCGGCGGTGACCCAGCCCTGGCCGGTGTTCTTCAGGAAGGGCGGCGCCTTGTCCTCGATCGTGGCGGAACAGAGGACGTGGGTTTCGCCCATCTTGATCAGGCAGGAGCCCTCGGCATGTTTCATCACGTTGGTTTCGATTGAAACCGCCCGTAGATCGCTTAGTTTTCTGCCAGACGGGCGCATCGCCGAACCTTTCCTTGGGATGCGGCCACATATGCAACCAGGGCGCAGGGATGCAACCCCGATTACCATGACCAGCCAGCCGATCCTGTCCGACATGAACGACCGCACGCGCGAGGTTTTCCGGCGGGTGGTCGAGGGCTATCTGAACTCGGGCGAGCCGGTCGGGTCGCGCACCCTGACACGGACGCTGTCCGAGAAAGTCTCGGCCGCAACGGTGCGGAATGTCATGCAGGATCTGGAGTATCTGGGGCTTCTGGACAGCCCGCACATCTCGGCCGGGCGGGTGCCGACGCAAGCCGGACTTCGGATGTTCGTGGACAGCCTGCTGGAGGTGGGCCAGGTCGCGCCGGAGGATCAGGAGAAGATCGACGCCACTCTGGGGGTGAACGACCACGATGTGACGACCCTGCTGGACGAGGTGGGCGCGGCGCTTTCGGTGATCACGCGGGGCGCAAGTGTCGTGCTGGCACCGAAGCGTGAAGCGGCTATCCGGCATATCGAGTTCGTCAGCCTGGCACCGGACCGGGCGCTGGTGGTGCTGGTCTTTGCCGACGGGCAGGTGGAGAACCGGATTTTCGCGCCGCCGCCTGGACAGACGCCGTCCTCGATGCGGGAGGCGGCCAATTTCCTGAATGCGCTGGCCGAAGGCCGGACGCTCTCGGAGTTGCGGGCAAGCATCGTGTCCGAGATCGCCAAGCGGCGGCAGGAAATCGATTCGCTGGCGCGGGAGATGGTCGAAAGCGGCTTTGCGCTGTGGGAGAACGCGGGCGAGCCTTCGGAGCGGCTGATCGTGCGCGGACGGTCGAACCTGATTGGCGAAGCAGCGGACCAGGCCGAGATCGACCGCATCCGGGTGCTGTTTGACGATCTGGAACGCAAGCGGGACATCGCCGAATTCCTGAACCTGACCGAGGCGGGCGAAGGC
>NZ_JBJPHU010000167.1:0-11161 GCF_052939515.1 Phormidesmis sp. 146-33 | reverse complement strand
CCGCCCCACTCGCGGAGCCGTTTTAGATTAATTTGGAGCGACTGCTTGCCTTTAAACCTGTTGTTTCTCATAATCTGCACCTGTTGCAAACATCTCATCAAGGATGCGTCACCGTTAACTCATCCTTGATCATTCGTTCTCGTCATAGAAACCAGTGAATTCCATTGACCAGATAGAATCCACCTGCCAGCATCAACGCGGCACTGCCGACTCGAATCACCCAGTCTGATTTTCCCAGAATAACGCGACTTTGCTTCACTAGGCCCGCATACAAACTGGCGAAAAAGATAACGGCAGTATAACCCAACCCATAACTCATCAACGTGACAACACTGATGAACTGAGAGCCTGTTGCGGCGGCGGCGGCGATCACCGCAAATAGCACCGGACTAGAGCAAGGAGAACTCACGAGTGCAAACGTCAGTCCAATTCCGTAAGGTCCCGCTGCCGACACTGAAGCTTTCGGTTGTGGCAAGGGCAAGTGAATGATTCTCGCAAAGCTGAGTCCCATGACTAGAATGATTGCCCCCACCACAACGTTAAAGTATCCTCGATAATCAACTAGGACTGCTGCTGCGAAGGATGCGAACAATCCGAACAAGCTGAACACCGTAACCACACCCAAAACAAACAATCCAGCTTTGTTAAAGGCGGCTCGACGCGAGGTGATTTTGAGCGTTCCGATATAGCTGAGGTTGACAGGCAGCAAAGACAGAATACAAGGCGAGATACTCGCAATCAATCCACCTACGAATGCTAAGGGCACAAGCACGATCGGATCACTCAAATTTTGCTGCTCTAACCATTGCTGATACGGAGCCTGAATGTGACCGACTAGCTCGGTGAGGTAGAGATACCAGCCAGATAGATGCGGGGAAACGAGGGCAAGAACTAAGGCACCGAGAAATAGACCGCCATAGAAGAGTGTTTTAGACGTGAAGGGGAACTTGTGCGGGTTCTTTTGTGGCATTGGGGTCACAATTTCGAGTGAACTCGGAGTCTGTTGAGATTTCATTGCGGCTTCTCTTAGTTGATTGAGCAGTTTTGCATTGAAGGGATAATTCAGATATCAGCGAGATGCTCACACTTCTGATGAATTCTGGTTTAGGGTGTGTGAGCATCTTGCTCGTATCCGGTTAGATTACTTGCTGGACTAAGTTCGCGTAGTGCTGCTTGGGTTGTAAGCCTACAAGTCGTCCAATCTCTTGTTCTTGCTGGAACAATACAACTGTGGGAACGCTGCGGACATCCAGTTCCATTGCTAATTCTGGTTCTTCGGTGATGTCGATCTCGATCAGATGCAGGTGATCTGCATGTTCTTGTGCCAGTCGCTCTAAAACAGGTTTGAGTGTGATACAACCGCCACAATGCGGAGCCACAAATTTCGCTAGAATCGGTCTTTCGGATTGTTGTTGAAGTAAGGACAATGCAGACTGTGATGTTTGAATCATGGTAATTGGCTCCGTTGATTGAAAGGGAAGGTAAAGAACAAGACGTTAGGAACGGGCACTGACACGCTGGATCGCACGCTCAATGCCATTCACATAGTCTTGTTGATTGAAGTTGTAGCGAAACTGAGTAAGCGTCTGACCATTGCTGGGATTAATGATGGCAACCGTTGAGGTTTGACTGCGATGTGCCGCCAGAAAATCACTCAAGCCTAACTCTCTCGCTCTGGCTTCTGCTGCTTGAGTGGTGGTACGGTTTGTCACGTCAAACACGACGAAATTTGCGCGATCGCCAAACTGCTGCTGCAACGATTCAGTGACAGGTCGAAGGCGTTGGCAAGCTGGACACCAATCGGCGTAAATTTTAACGATCGTCGGTTTGCCTTGAAGTTGAGCCGCGAGTTTATTACTGTTCGAGGCTTGAGCCACAGTCATCGATTGATCGATCGATTGATGATCGGAAGCTTGCATTGCTTGAGAGACTTGAGTGTTGTCTGTAGCGCGTTGCCCAGCATTAGACAGGAAAGAGTACCCCGCAACAGATGCGACACCTACGACACTGACACCCATCAGTAGAATTGATTTGAGATGCTTCTTCATGGTTTCCTCTGAGATTAGGGATAGATGTGTTCGTAAAGCTTTGTTTGCCTTACAGTTACTAATCTCGTTGAGCTACATGATGCCCAAATGAAAAAACTATGAAAAAAAATTCATGGTTCTGCCTGGGTTTGCCGAAACTGTGGTAGCTGGATGGTTACGGTTGTCCCTGAAATTGCATCTGACTGGATCTTCAACTCGCCGTTGTGCGTCTCAATGATTCGTTTGACAATTGCTAATCCCAATCCTGTCCCGCAAGGCTTTGTCGTGTAAAAAGGCTGAGTTAACTTTGAGAGTTCATCAGGTGGAATCGGTTGTCCTCGATTGTGAACTTGAATGCAAACGTGGGAAGGTGAGGCAATCACACAACAGGTAATTTGGTCTCCAGGTTCGATCGCTTCACTCGCATTGCTAATCAAATTAATGATGACCTGCTTAAGGCGATTGCTATCTCCTAAAATCAGGCAGGGCGATGCTGCTGGAGTAAGTTGAAGGGATTGCCCTTGCCGCAGTGGAATCAGTTCAATCAACGGAAAGATCTCTTCCATCCACCGATCGAGGTCGAGTTGCGCTTGACAAATGTCACATCTTTTTCAGTTAGCCCCGCCTCTGCCAACACTTGCAGCACAAAGAAATGACCAATCCCGCCAATCTCTGCACCAATCTTTTTGCCTCTAAAATCCTGAACGCTGGCGATATTGTTGCGGGCCATAATCACATCTGCTCCAATAGACGTATCCTCAACCAGCACAATCTTAAAATCGCTGCCTTTTGCGGCTAGTGCAACGGCTTCTGAGGTAACTGGAGATAGCCCCTCTAATTTGCCAGATAGAAAGGCTGGAAACCCGGCCGCCACTGTTTCAAATACCTGTAGCTTGAGATCGAGTCCGAGATCTTTGAAGAAGCCTTTCTCTAGTCCAATGTGCAGGGGGGCGTTCCCAATCCAGGTCGTTGTGCCCATCGCAATGCTGCTTATAGAATTGCTGGCTGAGGGGGGTGTTGTGGAGGTGGATGCTTGGGAGCAGGCGTGTAAACTTACACTAGCGATCGCACCCGTAGCAAACCAAAGCGCTTGGCGACGAGTCATTCGACTGGATGGAAATTCGGGGTTCATTGTGGCTCCTCTTCTGAGTATCTGGTTGAAGCTTTATCCTGCTCAACATTAGGACGGTAGCACTAAAAACGAAACTTCGATGCCGCCGTAAAATCTTTCCAGGTTGGGGTTTCCTTGTTCGTCGATCGCACTTCCCTGTCCCCTAAAAATGCGCTGAATGCGAAAGCGATGATAGTTTACTAATAGCTGTGGCAAGGTGACGTAGTGCGCTTCTTTGCCCGAAAAGAGAGTGCGATCGAGTTCGGGGAGACGATGCCAGGGACATTTCATCAACTCATGGTGAGCATTGTGGTAGCCAAAATTGAGCAACAGTAAATTTAGCCATTCGTAACGTTGGGAAACTAGATTTGAGAAGGTATTTGCTTGTTCGTGGGCCCGATCGCGCTTAGGAATCGAGGTGCCAATCGGAAACACTTCATAGGTATGCTGAAACGCATCTATAAATCGCAGTCCTGTGATCATGCCAACATAGGCGACGAAGTACAGCAGCAGTGCTTTGAGAGATACTAGCCCCAACACTGTAAACAATGTAGCTCGAATCGCTAAAATGATCAGAACTCTGACTCGTTCATCTTTACGATCGGATACTCGAAATGGAGCAGAAATTGATCGAAACCGTGACAAAAACGCTAATGCAGGAATATACACCCACTCCAACGGTAATAGGGTTGCGCGCACGAATGCGGGCAGACGATTCAAAAACGAGGCTAAATCAAATCGACAGAAATCAACGCGATCGACGTGGTGAGCAATATGCAGCCTGGTCAAATCTTGAAAACGGGCATAACATCCCCCATTGAGCCACAGCACCAGGTCACCTGCGATCGCATTCCATTTTCGACTGTCAAAAATCGTGCCGTGCATCAACTCATGGGCAAGATAGGCAGAAATCATCAGGCTATGGGTCAACAGCAAAACACCTAGTGCATTAAGCCAACCATTGTTTTGTAACATTAGCGCAATTCCTCCAGCGTAGCCGCCAAAGGTGTAGAGAAAGGCGATCGCATTCCAAGCAGGTTTGTCTTGATGCAGAAAATATTGAGCGTCGATCGTGGTTGATTGTTGGGAAGCGGTGCGAGTCATAATTTAAGGTCGAGAGGGTGATGCTAAAAAATCTCAAATCATAAAGCCCAGGAGAACGGTAACAGAACCATGCTGCTACTTAGACTCTCCCAGGCTGTCATTCTATGATGCTGGTACAGTAGAGGATTAACCTGCGTCCAACTTAGTGACCTATTAAAACTAACTTATTAGATGACTCAACAAGCTTCTACCAGCAAAAACTAGACATTCGTTTTGGTAAACATTGTTTATCTTTCTAACATACACATTCAGACAGAAGGGTGTTGAAAGTAACAGTATTTTTTCTTTGTTCGCAGGCAAGTATAGCAGTCCTAAATCAGGTGTAAGAATCCTCAAACATCGGGCTATTAGTTGTTCTTGGGATTGATTTAATAAAACCGACCCTTGCGGTGTGTTGGGCCACGCGAAACGCACCAATTGCATAGTTCAAGTTATTAGGGGAACAGTCGCAGATTGACGATCGTAACGAAGTAGTGCATCTTCACGCGATCGCTATGGTTGACCAAAACCGCCGCCGCCGGGTGTTTCGATCACAAATACATCCCCTGGCTGCATCTTAACTTCGGCTCTACTAGTCAACTGTTCAATCTCACCATTGCTGCGTTTTACCCAGTTTCGACCGACTGCACCAGGCTCGCCGCCATTTAAACCAAACGGAGGAACAATCCGATGTCCAGATAGAATTGCTGCGGTCATGGCTGCGCGAAACTGAATCTGACGAATCACACCATTACCGCCCTGACGTTGTCCTTGTCCGCCGCTATTAGCTCGAATCGCAAACTCCTCGACCCGCACCGGAAATCGCCATTCCAACACTTCTGGATCGGTGAGGCGCGAGTTAGTCATATGGGTCTGCACGGCATCTGTCCCGTTAAAGGTTGGCCCGGCTCCAGATCCCCCACAGATTGTCTCGTAGTACTGGTATTGCTCATTGCCAAAGGTGAAATTGTTCATTGTGCCTTGAGAAGCTGCCATCACGCCGATCGCACCATACAATGCATTCGCGATCGCTTGAGACGTTTCGACATTGCCTGCAACCACAGCAGCAGGATAGTTAGGATTGAGCAGACAGCCCTGCGGAACAATGATCTCCAATGGTTTCAAGCAGCCTGCATTAAGGGGAATATCATCGTCTAGTAGCGTGCGGAAGACATAGAGAACAACTGCTTTACAGATAGCAAGTGGTGCATTTAAGTTTGTCGATTGTTGGGGAGAGGTGCCTGTAAAATCAACTTGAGCAGCGCGATCGCTTTTATTGATCGAAATCTTGACTTGAATCTGACTACCATCATCCAATGGGTAAGTAAATTGACTGTCCTGCAAAACCGCAATCACCCGCCGCACCGACTCTTCAGCGTTGTCTTGAACATGCTGCATGTAGGCTTGCGCTGTCTCTAACCCATAGTGCTGCACCATTTGTAAAAGCTCTTTAACACCTTGCTCATTGGCTGCAATTTGGGCTTGTAGATCAGCAACATTTTGATTGGGATTGCGAACTGGGTAAGCTCCAGAAGTCAGCAGTTGTCGCAGTTCTAGTTCACGGAATTGTCCGCGATCGACGAGTTGAAAGTTATCAATCAATACCCCTTCTTGCTCCACTGAAGTACTGTGAGGCGGCATCGATCCGGGTGTAATGCCTCCAATGTCGGCGTGATGTCCCCGTGACGCAACATAGAACAGTGGATGAGTGCGATCGGCTTCTGAGAACACAGGTGTAATAACCGTGATGTCAGGTAAATGAGTCCCACCGTTGTAGGGGTTATTAGAAACATAAACATCCCCAGGCTTGAGGGTATTGCCCTTTGAGCGAATTAAACTATGAATGCTCTCACTCATCGAACCCAGGTGTACCGGAATATGAGGAGCATTGGCAACTAGCTGCCCGTGTTGATCAAAGATAGCGCAAGAGAAGTCAAGTCGCTCTTTGATGTTGACTGAGTAACTTGTGTTTTGCAGGGTAATACCCATTTCTTCGGCGATCGCTCTCACCAGATTATTAAAAATCTCCAGCAATACGGGATCAGGGTTAGCTTGGATAGAATGGTGTCGAGTAGGCTGTTCTACTTGGGTTTTCGTGAGTACTAGATCACTGCGATCGGTGACTTCCGCAATCCATCCCGGCTCAACGACGTTCGTTCCAGTAGGTTCGATAATCAGAGCGGCTCCTGAAATACGATCGCCTGTTTTTAAGTCACTGCGCTGGTAGATTGGGGCATCATGCCACTTGCCTTTGGTGTAGATTTGGACAACCTCAATGGCTTCTAGAACGGTTCGATTAAAGCTTGCTGTGATCGGAGCACTGGTGGGACTGTAAGCTTGTCCAATAGCTTCAATCGAAGCTGCCTCCACGATTAACGCTTTGTTCTGCATGGTGAACCCATAGCGTTGTTTGTAGGCTTGCTCAAACTGCGATCGCATCTCCTCCAGCGTGCCGAATGGAACAACCAGAGCGGAATCCGTCCCTTCATAGCGCAACTGTACACTAAATAAAACTTGAATGCGATCGGCTTCTACTCCTTGAGCCAGAATTTCAGCCTGCCCCGCGATTGCTAGTGCATCAAGTACCTGGTTGAGTTGGGACGCTGTGGTTAAGGGAGCTTCGATGGCTTGCTCTTTGAGCGATCGCAGGTCAGCTAACCCAATGCCATAAGCCGAGAGAACGCCCGCATAAGGATGAAGGAAAATCTGAGACATTCCCAATGCTTCAGCAATCAGGCAGGCATGTTGTCCTCCTGCGCCCCCAAAGCAGCAGAGTGTATAGTCTGTAACGTCGTAGCCGCGCTGAACGGAGATTTTTTTGATTGCATTAGCCATCTTGTCGATCGCGATTGCTAAAAAGCCGTCTGCTACCTCTTCTGGAGTCCGAATTTCTGTTGTCTCGCTGATCTTACTAGCTAGTTCTGCAAACTTCTGATGCACGGCTTCTACATCCAGCGATCGGGTTCCCTCAACACCAAACACGGCTGGAAAGAAGCCTGCTTGTAGTTTGCCGACTAACACATTACAATCCGTTACCGTCAACGGCCCGCCGCGCCGATAGCAAGCTGGGCCAGGAAAAGCGCCCGCCGACTGTGGCCCAACTCGATAGCGAGAACCATCAAACGTGAGAATCGAACCACCTCCCGCCGCAACCGTGTGAATTGACATCATCGGTGCCCGCAATCGAACTCCTGCAACCTCAGTTTCAAAGGTGCGCTCATACTGCCCATTAAAGTGAGAAACGTCGGTAGAAGTGCCGCCCATATCAAAGCCAATGATCTGACCAAATCCCGCGATCGCACTTGTTTTGACGGCTCCGACAATGCCTCCGGCTGGCCCTGATAGAATGCTGTCTTTGCCCTGAAATCGTTGAGCGTCCGTCAGTCCACCATTTGACTGCATAAACATCAGCTTGCAAGTAGACTGGTCTGTTGAAGACAACTCGGCGGCAACACGACCTTTCAGGGTTTCGCAAAGCGAATCGACATAGCGCCGCAAAATGGGAGAAAGATAAGCATCAACCACCGTTGTATCACCCCGGCTAATTAGCTTCATCAACGGACTCACCTGATGGGAAACTGAAACTTGAGTAAAGCCGATCGCTCGTGCGATTTCAGCCACCTGTTGTTCATGATCAGGGTAGCGATAGCCATGCAGAAAGGCAATTGCACAAGATCGAATACCGGATTCATACGCCGATCGCAGTGCTTCAACTAAACGTTCTACGTGGACGGAAACTAGCTCTTCTCCTTGAGCGCTATACCGTTCCTCAACTTCTATCACTTGTTCGTAGAGTGAAGTGGGTAAAACAATATGACGAGCAAAGATATTAGGACGATTTTGATAGCCAATCTTCAGCGCATCCCGAAATCCTTTGGTGATCAGCAGCACGGTTCGATCGCCTTTCCGCTCTAATAAAGCATTTGTGGCGACTGTAGTTCCCATTTTTACGACTGCAATCTGCTCGGCAGGAATGGGACAATCTGAAGCAATGCCCATCACGTCGCGAATCCCTTGAATAGGAGCATCTGGATAGCGATCGGGATTCTCAGAGAGCAGCTTGTGAACGACAATTTTACCGTCTGGACGTTGAGCAACAATATCGGTGAAGGTGCCGCCGCGATCGATCCAAAACTGCCAGCGTTGAGTTGTCTGCTGATTCAATCCCAGGTTAGTGTCTATCATTGCTTTGTAGAAGGCTCACATCGACCTATTAGATAAATGGTATAGCAATCCTATAGTTTGGAGATGGGTTGTGAATTTTTAGTCTCTCAGTTACTTTGAGCTTCGGCAAATTTGCTACTCTATAGCAGTTGTCCAGCCAGGTCATACCTTCAGTCAGGCAGCCAGTCAGTTGGGGATCAAGCAGCCACCGCTAAGTTTGAGAATTTAAGCCTTGGAAGACCTGTTGAGCGGCCCTAAAAAAGCCTATGAAGTCAAGCTATTCGATCGCAGCAAGTGCCGGATCAAGTTAACCGAAGCAAGTAAGGCTTTTTTGTCGGAAATCACGATCGCACTGACTCATCTCGACCAAGCGATCACTCGAACTATAAGCCAGCTAGAAGTTCGCGATCGTGTCCAAGCGGCTCTTTGGGCAAAGCAGCATCTACATAGTTAGCGGGAGTTAGATGAAATCCTTCGTTAGGATAATAGCGCTACGATCCTGCTAAAGATGGCTTTGAATTTAGGTTTTGCTTGATGAAACTCTGGCACATCCCAATCGGGTGTATTGTCCTGCTCTAGCTGACTCGACTGCAAGTAGATGGGGTAGCGAATCTCAATCTGTAGCGCTTCGACTTGAGGGTGCAGCCCGTAATGTCTGGTGATATATCCCCCATTAAAAACTTTATTACGAACCACCTGATAGCTCTGTGTAGAAAACTCAGACTCGACGGTTGAGATCAAAAACTCAGAGCAACTTTTTCCATTGACATTGCCCAAACACACATCATCGACGATCGGCCCCAAAAAACTGTGTAGATCTACTAGATAAACTCGACCAAAGCGATCGATCTTCTGAGTGAGTAAAGCTTCTAGCTGATGATGATAGGGGTAGTAAAACTGATCCATTCGGCTTGTCACCGCTTCTTGAGAAGGAGCAGTCTGATAGAGTGGCGCACCAAACGCAGTTTTCTCAGGAATTGCGGATTGCCAAAAGCTGCCAAATAATGGCTCTTGAGCCGATCGATTGAGGTCAACGACATAGCGGCTGTGGGTCGCGACTAGAACAGTAATTCCTAAATCAGACAAAAAATCATAGAGCTTGTCTAGGTGCCAATCTTGATGGGGAAGATAGTGCTGATAGGACTCATTGAGCGTCTGCACCATTGCATCGGGAACTATCAAACCACTATGAGGCAGACTAGCCACGATCGGGCATTGGTCAACATCAGGTAGATAAAGATGAAAAGGGTTGGTCACGCTACAGTCTACTGGCAGTATTTCCCTTCATCATCCCACGATCGCTCGGTAATTCTCATCCTCCACCTGAATCCGAGGACGCTGCCACTAGGGTTAGTCGTCAATTACTAAGGGCTAATAAATCATCACTTGGACATCTTCACGTAAGATTCAGGACTGCTATAGAGATTTATTTGCAAACTTTTAGACTGGCAGTTCACATCCAGAATATTAATTATAAATTGATACAACTCACCCTTCCACCTAAAGAGAGAAGTTCTTGAAATTAGAAATTGTCAGAATGAGAACCTTATCGACAGGTGAAGACTGTCTTGGTTTAATCGCTGACACTTGCTTCAGTGTGATTCGTTTGTACATAAACTCTAGCGACCATCCCTGCAAAGCTGTGTCTGAACTACGCTCTGATTTATCTCAAGTTTCCACAGAAATTGACCACAAGCTAAAAATCATCCGGGCAACGCTTGACGAAGTAGGAGCGGCTGGACTTTGGCTACGGGGGACAGATTGGTTTATGTGGGCAACCGCAGGCGCAACTCATACGGTGCTACTAGCCGCAGAAACCGGAGTTGCGGAAGTACTCGTGACGGCTGACGCTGCCTGGATCTTGACCAGTGAAATTGAGGCACCCCGCTTTAAGGATGAGGAGCTTTTGGGTCGCGATCGCTACATCTTGGCGACTTATCCCTGGGCAGATCCAACCGCACTCAAGCAGTTTGTGCAATCCGTGACGGATGATGGCAAGATAATCAGCGATCGTCCGATTTCTGGCGAGTCTATGTTGCCCTTGAGTTTAATTCAGCAAAAACGCATTCTACTAACGAGTGAAGTTGATCGCTATCGTCAAATTGGACGATTGGCCAGTGAAGCGATGACTGAAGTTCTGATGCAGGCCGAGCCGACCTGGACTGAGCAACAACTGGCTGGAGCCGGGGCACAAGCGCTTTGGAGGCGAGGACTTCATCCCGCCCTAACGCTGTCTGCTGGCGCACGTCGATCGCCCCTCTACCGTCATCCGGTGCCGACTTCTGAAGCGATCGGTCAACAGGCAATGTTAGTGTTTTGTGCGCGAGGAGCGGGGCTGTATGCCAACCTGACTCGGTTTGTTTGCTTTGAGCAGATAGATTTAGCCTTACATCGTCAAGTAGCTGAAGTTGAAGCGATCGCACTCAATCAGACTCAAATCGGAACGCCCCTCAAGCAGGTTTATCAAGCGATCGCCCAGTCCTACAATCAACAAGGCTATCCAGATGCGATTCGCCAACATCATCAGGGGGGAACAACAGGCTATTTGTCTCGCGATGTGATTGCGACTCCTAGTACCGACGATCGACTGGCTGCACAGATGGCTGTTGCCTGGAATCCGAGTTTGCCAGGAGCCAAGATCGAAGATACCTTTATCATTCACTCTGACGGTCGTTTAGAAAATCTCACGGCTGATCCACAATGGCCAACAGTAGAAGTTGAGGGGCGGCAGCGTCCCGTTGTGTTGGAGCGATCGACATGAAGTTTGAGCAAGTTT
>NZ_JBJPHU010000166.1:0-11322 GCF_052939515.1 Phormidesmis sp. 146-33 | reverse complement strand
TGCCATTGACCTTGGTGGAGCAACTGTATCAAGCGGCAAGTCGCTGTGACGATGACCTGATTTTGCAACTGCTGTATCAAATTCCCTCTGAGCAAGCGTTTGAGGCAGAAACAATCCGAGAGTTAGCCAGTCAGTATCAGTTTGAAAAAATTTTAGAATTGCTGCAAGAGTACTAGAGATACTTTTGTAGATCGTTCTATTAGTTTTTAGACAATCCAGTAAACATGAGACATCAGAACGTGTAGTCTTTAAACCAGCGCTACTTAATACCCAATCAATTTGTGAATGCTACAGATCCTTCGCCCCCTAAATCCCCCATTCTGGGGGACTTTGAGAATCCGAGACTGCTTTGGCTTGAAGTCTGCCACACGTGGGGGATTTAGGTTGCTCTCTAAGATCTGTAGCACTCAAAGATCAATTTGGCGCAACATTAAACGCTCTACATGTCATCAACCTATTTGAGAAGAATTTTGATAAGAACTTTCAGTATAGAGTAAACTTCTATACAGTCAGCATTCGGTGTCAAACCTATGATTCGATATAGATTTCTCAATCTCTCCCTCAGTGTGCAGGTAGTGCTAGTGGGCTTGGCTTCTCTAATGGGAGCCGCTCCTCTTCAAGCCGCACAGACGATTTCTAACTCACAACCCCAACCTAACGATCGCCTACTCGCTCAAACAACGCAGAACTACTGCAAAAAGGAAGAGAGCCTGTTTATCACGGCGGAAACTAAAAACTTTTGGGTGAGTATTTGTGGCAGTGGTGACACGCCTTATACCTATGTGGGCGTTAGCAAAAAAGACCGCAAGAGCATTCGGCTACCGCTCAAAGATTACGATCGTCGAGGCAATTATTTTCAAGCCGTTAACAAAGAGTTTGTCTACATTCTGGCCAAAACGCCCAAAGGAAACTTTCTCACCGTCACCAACACCAAAACCAAGCGTGAGTTGTTGAGAGAACCTGTATTAAAGGGTTGGTAAGAGAAAATGAGGTGATGGGTTGACTGCGAAAGATGGAAACACTCGTTCAACTGTCACCTCAAAAATAGGGCATTGCTGATTGGAGGGATGAATCTGTGAGAAGCGTCCAGCTTTTCGCCCCCTAAATCCCCCATTCTGGGGGACTTTGAACATTTGGCTCCCCTTCGCATTGGGGCAATTCATCCTCTGATTCAGCAACGCCAAATAGTGTTCTCTAATACCGTCCATTGTTTAAAAGTTGCTGACATCTGGAAAATTTTTGAAGACTTGAGCCTGAAAAGGTTTCTCCCAAAGCGATCAGCAGAAATCGTTCTAAAGGGGAGTCGCTGCATCTTCAGAATTGCTTAACCTTGATCAGACGAGTGCGATAGACTTTTTGAATGTCGCAAGTTGATAAGCCCTTGGTTTCAGAGTGCAGAGGTCAGCAGTGGATTTAGTGAATTCGGGAACGATCGCAACCGTCAATCCTTTTTCAACAGAATCGCCCGAATCGAGCACGGGAACTGAACCCGTCTTTCCGATCGCCGCTGCACCTGAGACTAAGATCCATAAGGACGCAATTCGCAAAAGTTTGAGAGCCTCGACGCTGGATGGGGTGTTTGCGACGGTTTTTTCTAACATTACAGGCGGCGTGTTGTTGAGTAACTTTTTGGTAGAGTTGCACGCGAGTCCCGTAGAAATTGGACTGTCGGCATCGATCCCCATGTTGGCAAATTTGATTCAGCCGTTGGGAGCTTATTTGGGCGATCGCACCACCAGTCGTCACAATTATTGCTTTTGGATCTATGTGCCTGCCCGTCTGATCTGGTTATTGCTGGTCGCGGTGATTGGGATCGCCTCGTGGCAGCAGGTCGCGTCTCATTCGCTGGTGTTGTGGACATTGACGATCGTCTTTTTGACGAATTTTTTGGGCGCTTTGGGGGGTGCCTCGTGGCTGAGTTGGTTGGCGGCGCTGGTGCCAAGAAGACTGCGGGGACGGTATTTTAGCCTTCGGAATAGTGCTGCAAATTTGACTAGTTTGGTCTGCGTCCCGTTGGCGGGTTTGATGGTGTCTCACTATCCGAGAGGAGCGATCGAGGGCTATGGAATCGTGCTCCTTTTGGGCATTATTTTTGGATTGGTTAGTCTTGGCTATCAATGGCTGATGACAGATGTCAACCCACGGGAACAAAGAGGAATTCTAGAAACGCTGGATGAGACACCTGTAGAACAATCTATAGAACAATCTGTAGAACAACCTGTAGAACAGACAGTATCTCCGATACTGGACGATCGTCCCTCTGTAAGCACTTCTGAGTTGGCGCAAGTTGAAGCTTCTCCGGAATCTTCTCAGACTGATCAACCCTTTGGATTAGTTAGTCGCTTGTTGGGCGATCGCAACTTCCTTAAATTTCTGATTTACTTCAGCGTTTGGATGTTTGCCGTTAATTTGAGCGCACCTTTTTTCAACCTTTACATGCTCGATGATTTGGGTCTGGATGTGAGTTGTGTGACAATTTACAACAGCTTAACGGCGGGCGCAAATTTGGTGATGCTGCTGTTTTGGGGCAAGCTGGCCGATCGCTTTGGCAATCGATCGCTGTTGTTATTAGTCGGAATTTTGGTGGCGGTCACTCCTTTGTTGTGGCTGGGCACAGGGACGGATACGCTGTCAGTTTGGCTGTGGTTGCCCTTGCTGCATGTGTTGGCGGGAGGCACCTGGGCGGCGATCGACCTTTGCAACAACAACATTCAATTGGGCATTGCACCTGTCAAAAATCAGTCGGTTTATTTTGCGGTGGCGGCGGCGATCGCGGGGGTGAGTGGGGCACTGGGCACAACGGCGGGTGGCTTTTTGGCAGAGTTGGCAGACTATGGCGGCTTACCCGGATTGTTTGCGCTGTCGAGCGTCGTACGGTTGGTGGCACTATTGCCGCTGGTATTTGTCCAAGAAGATCGTCAGCATTCCATCCGACAAATGTTGAAAATGTGGCTCCCTTTTAATAAGTCACAGGACTTGGTTGCCTGACAAAACTTTTCGCTCGGCGGTTCAAACCGCAGCTATGAGAACAAAATCTGCGCGGATTCACAAACCTCTGGATAACATCAGTTCAACGAAGGCTTTGCTTCCTACCCTTCGAGATACCCGCAAGGGGTTGCAGATCCGGGAACATCCCCTAAATTCCCCACAACTAGAGAACTTTGAACCAGAATTCTTCTCTTAAAGTCCCCCAATATTGAGGGGTTGGGAGGCAGAAGCCGTGAACAACGAAGCAAAAAACTCGATCGAACCAGGTCAAATCAAAGCCTCTTAATTGAAGCATTGGCTCAGATCATACACAATGGAGGCATGAACCAAGTAGATTATCTTCGCATCAGTTTGGTCGATCGCTGCAATTTTCGGTGTCAGTACTGTATGCCGGAAGGAGAAGAGATCGCCTATGTTTTGCAGCAAAATTTACTGACTCAAGCAGAGTTGATGACGCTGTTACAAGAGGTCTTTATTCCCGTTGGCTTTACTCGATTTCGGCTGACAGGTGGAGAGCCGCTGATCCGGCCGGGGGTGGTCGAGATTGTTAGAGCGATCGCTCACTTTCCTCAGACGCAAGATTTATCGATGACGACGAATGCGTTTTTGTTGGCGGATCTGGCTCAGGATTTGTATGATGCAGGCTTGCGGCGAATCAACATTAGTCTCGACTCGTTGGAGCCTGAAACCTTTGACAAAATTGTAGGAAATCGAGGTCGATCGCGCTGGCAACAAGTCTGGAATGGGATTCAAAAAGCGCATCAGGTGGGGTTCAGTCCCCTTAAGTTAAACGTGGTTGTGATTCCTGGCGTGAATGACCATGAGATTCTAGAACTTGCTGCCTTGAGTCTCGATCGCGAATGGCACGTCCGATTTATTGAATTCATGCCGATCGGCAACGATGCACTGTTTAACAATAGTGGCTGGATTAGCTCAGAAACACTCCGACAACAGATCCGCGAACGCTGGGGACTCACCGAAGGACAGGTGAAAGGAAATGGCCCCGCAGATGTGTTTCAGATTCCTGGCGCAAAAGGAACGTTGGGATTCATTAGTCAAATGTCAGAATGCTTTTGCGATCGCTGCAATCGAATGCGGCTCTCGGCGGATGGCTGGCTGCGTCCCTGTTTGCTCAATGAGACAGGACAAATTGACTTGAGAACGGCACTGCGATCGGGTGTTCCGACCTCGACGCTACGAGAGCAAGTCAGCGAATTGTTAATGCTCAAACCAGAGATCAATTACAAACAGCGAGAATCGGGATCATCAGGAACTTACAGCCGCACCATGTCACAGATTGGTGGCTAGGTTTCTATGCTGAAAGCGACTGGTTGGAACATGTAAAAATCTCTCTGCTTCGATGTCGTCCCACCCTGCGGCGCTATTTGAGGAAGGTCTACTTGGAAGGTCTGGAACCAATTCAGCTTTTCTAGTCCAGTTCGTACGGTTAGACCCATACTTCAGTACAGGGGCGAATGCGATGAACGGCTAGGTTGAGCGGCAGCTAGTACTTGAGCACCCTCACCCAGATCTCTCGTCCGTCCGCTCCGGTCTGTTGTTAGGTCGTGCTTTCGCAACAAGATCAATATTATTGATGCTCGACACCGAGTCGGTGACCACTACCACACTTTCCGTTTCAACCCTAAACATTCATCAGATGAAGACGCAGAGCAGTCTAACCATCTGACTTGTCTAGTGTCACAAGCTTCAATCTGACGCTTGATCACTAAGTTTGCTCGATAGACCTTCTGCTGCTGAGGCGTGAAGATGGACATCATTTGAGCTTCAAAGTCACGCTGCCTCTTCTCTCTGTCCGCGATTTGTTCTGGAGTAAATCTTAGTCTTGATGCCTGGAAAAATGTTGCGTACTGACCATACTTCTCGGTTAGCACTCTCAGTTGCTCTTTGGGCGGTAAGTTCCTGCGGCGCAGGGCAGTCTGGGCATTGATGATTTCTCGTCCGATCTTATCGCGGGCAGCGGTGATTTCTGGTTCGTCCTTATCGCTGACTCCCTTCATCGCAAAATCAACAGGTGAATCAGGCATAGGTTCTGTTTGCACATTTTTCATGAACTCCATAGCCTCTTTTTTCCCTTTGGCTTGAATTTTGCGATAGGTTGCCTCTTGCTTGGGAGTGAACTTGATGTCTTGGAAGTCATAGAAGAAGCCATTTCTAAACTGAGGATTGCAATCTACAGAAGCTTTGGGTTGAGTTCGGTTTTGAGCTTGAGCAGACTGTTGCACTATTGAGCCAACGACAACTGAGAGCATCGTCATCAAACTGAGGGTGCGAAGCGATTTAGACCAAAGTGCACGTTTCATCGTAGTAGAAATCTCCAAAAGATTGAGTGAGTTGAGAGAGAACATTGCTGGATGCAAACGTCTTGATTTGAACTAGCTCATTGGTGCAAGAACAACGCTGAGGTTGGGTTGTTCGCCTCGCTACCAAGCTGGAATTTGGTAATGCTAATCAGGAAGCTTGTGCTTCCGGTATTCTTTGGGAAACACGAGCTTCCACAAGAAAAGACGGCAGATTTCCGCAACCTTCCTTGCTAGAATTAGCTCTAGGTTGGGCTAGTCTTTCCGCTAGTCAAAGCTCGATTTTTTAGCTTGGGTTAGTTGCTGAGAACTAGAAAAACCAGGGGTTGAATCGCTGTAGGTGCAACGAAATCAGCCTGCCAATTTAGCGACTCGCCGCCGATCGATCTCTGCGTAAACCTTACTCTGAGCCTCATTTACCTTCAAGAGAGTAGGGTCTTGGTCGATCGATTGGCTGATTTCTCGATTTCTAGCAACTAGAAGTTCTACCTCTTGTTGTTCTCTTGCATTTAAGGGGCGATTGTCGTATTTACTAACCTTCTCGTCGATTTGCCGCATCTTGGCGAGAGCCTGCTTTACCTGATCCGAAAAGGGCAGTCGCGCTTCAAGCTGAAGATTGGCGTTTCTCGCGGCCGCACTATAAGCCTCATAGACGATTTGATCGGCCTGCTCATCACTACCCTGATTGGCTTGCAATCGCTGGGTTTCCGCTTCGATAAAATTCTGGGTTTGCAGAGTTGCTTCGAGTAGCTGATCCGATACGCCGTCTCGATCGACATCAATATTGAGATTGATTATGTTGCTCTGATTGGTCGGGTTGCGCTCAAAGCCAAGGCCGCAAAGTTTGTCGAGGGTAGTCGTGGCTTTGCCCGGAAGCTGAATAAAGCAGACTGATTGATCTTGCATTGCCTGAGTTTGCATCGATCGGGGAGCCGCTTGAACAGTGGGAGCGATCGTCAAAGTCAGGGTCAAAATCGATAAAGTATTCAATAACCGAGTCGAACCAGTCAAACATAAATGACGCATAAAAGTGAAAGACGTGAGTTTCATAGCAGCAAAAATTCTGCAAAAGGTTAGTGAGCTGAGGGAGGGCATTGTTTAATAGAAGTGTCTTGGTTTGCACTTACTAGGGGGAGCGATCGAATTGATTTTTTCATACAATCCGATCGACTGAGAAAGCTGTAATGCAACTCAGCCCCGTCATCGGACTCCCCCAAGCAAGAACTATAGACCCGGCGGTAGAAGCACGCGATCGATAACGTGAATCACGCCATTCTTCGCATCAATATCAGCTTTCACAACATTGGCATTGTTGACTCTGACACGCCCATTCTGCACCTGGACTGCAACAGGGCTACCTTCCACCGTTGCCACTCGACCTGAGCGCAAATTCTTGGCCATCAGATCGCCCGAAACGACGTGGTAAGTCAACACCTTACGGAGCAAATCGCGATTTTCTGGCTGAAGTAGCTTCTCCAGGGTGCCTTTTGGCAAAGCGGCAAACGCTTCATTGGTGGGTGCAAAGACGGTGAACGGGCCGTTACCAGAGAGCGTTTCGGCGAGTCCCGCCGCTTGCACTGCCGTCACGAGTGTTGAAAAAGAAGGATTACCCGCTGCAATCTCAACGATCGTCCCCGCTCGATTGGGTTGTGTCGCTACGGGAGTCGTTGCCGTTTTCTTGCCCGCCTTAGAACAAGCATTGGCTTCTGCTGCTGTGCCGACCATAACAGAGAGCAAAACCATCACGCCAAGAGTACGAACGGCTTTGGATAAAGAAGTGAGTTTCATCGCAGTAAAAATCTCCAAAAGGTTAAGTAAGTTGAGAGTAGACATTGTTGAGTGGAAGCGTCTTAATTTGAACTAGCTCGTTGGTGCAAGAACAACGCCGAGGTTTGGTTCTTGATGAGCATACGAAGCGAGATTGCGATCGGATGACTTTTTTTCCGAGCGTGGTCAACCTAGCGGTAGGAATTAGATGTCCTGAAATAACGAAGCCTAAGATTGGCTCTTGATAGGGATACGAAGTGAGATTGCGATCGGATCAATCTTTCTTGAAAGTGGTGAATCTAGATCAAGGCACTACTGAAAGAGAGTTGCGCCAGTCTTGTCTTCACGCAGCCTCTTATCAAGGTCTGGTCGCGTGCCTGTATCGATGCTTCTGGATGCCTGCCCAGGCTTGAAAAGAGCGCCAGGTGAACAATACCCATCTGCGATGGGTGCGGCTGTAGCTATGTCTCGCTGTGCTTGCTGCTCCTGCGGGGTCAGCACAGATTTAATATAATCCAGAAACTCATACGTATCCTTGTCTGCTTCTTTCACTTGTTCTGGTGAAAGGATCAATGTGATGTTCTGGCCAAATGTGGCATATTGACCATATTTTCGATTCAGTTCAGCAACTCGCTTGCGATTGTTCTGAGAAGGAGCAACGTTTACCGCTTGGTCGATCGCCTTTTTGATTTTGAGAGGTATTGCGACTGTTTTACCATTCACTTTGTTGACGACATATCCCATAGGCGAGTCGAGAGGTGCAGAAAAAGTTGTAACTTCTGCCATCATGCGGTTCAGCCTTTTTAGTCGATCGGGTTTTTTCAGGTATTTCTGAACCGCCGCCTCTTGCTCTTCTGTTGCAGTTTGGTACATATAGCCAGGATCGTCAAAATAAGCGGCTGTACAAACTGACCCGGTTGATGGATTCGCTTGAGCCTGGGCTGGTTTCACCAGATTGACACTTGTGATCGCGGAGAGGATGGTGATCAAGCCGATCGTACGAATCGATTTAGACAAAAGCGTGAATTGCATAGCCGTAGAGATTTCCAAAAGGATTATTGGGTGAGGAGCGGACATTAGCTTGACGGCAGATGCAAGAATAAGGCTTAAACTTGGTTCCTGATCAGTCTACGAAGTGAGATTGCGATCGGATGATTCTTTTTAAACGTGGTAGAGCTAGACAGCGATCGCGCTTTCCGTTTCAACCCTAAATCTTTATCAGGCAAAACGTCTAGTACGGGAGAGGGGAGATGATTCGAGCAAAGGGAGAGGGTGCAGTGCAAGCTTGAATCTGACGCTGAATCGCTAAGTTAGCTTGATAGATGGGTCGTTGCTCAGGGGTCAAAATTGCCATCGTTTGAGCTTCAAAATCCAGACCAATTTGTTGACCTTCTGCAATCTGTTCTGGCGTGTCGGCAGCGACTTGTGAAATGCTGGCTTCTACATATTTACCAAATTTTTGATTGATCAATTTCACTTGCTCATCACCAGGGACTTGAGCAGACCCCAGAGCGGTCACCATCGCATCATACTCAGCATATACCTGCTCTCCCATCGGCTTGTTAATCGCGATCGAGACAGACCGATTGGGATCTTCCACCGTTTTAAGTGTGGCGCTCAGAGCAGCAAACCTTTCTTTCATTTTCGCCTCAATTTTCCGATAGGCTGCCTTTTGTGCAGGAGAGAAGGTGATGCCACCGAACTCTTGATAGAACACACCTTCAGGCAAGGGGACGCAAACCGAATTCTCAGTTGATGGAACTTTGCCTTGAGCTTGGACGGGTTGCACCAATGTCCCGACCATGACAGAGAGAACCGCGATCGAGCCAAGGGCACGAACAGCTTTAGACAGAGAAGTGAATTGCATTGCAGGAAGCTCCAAAAAGTTGCTGAGTTAGGACATTGTTGAACAGAAGTATCTTGATTTGAATCAGTGCGAATCAAAGCTCAAGTTCGGGTCTTGATCAGCATACGAAGTGAGACTGCGATCGGACTGAGAGGTTTTTCATGCAATCCGATCAACTGAGCAAGAAACAACTATAGACCGGGTGGTAGAAGTACTTTATCGATGACATGAATCACACCATTCTTCGCATCCACATCAGCTTTGATCACGTTGGAATTGTTGACTCTGACTCTCCCACGCTGCACCTGAACTGCGACGGGGCTATCTTCCACCGTTGCCACTCGACCGGAGCGCAGATCCTTCGCCATCAGATCGCCTGATACAACGTGATAGGTCAACACCTTGCGGAGCACCTCACGGTTTTCCGGCTTCAATAACTTCTCCAATGTTCCCTTTGGCAAGGCGGCAAACGCTTTGTTAGTCGGTGCGAAGACGGTGAATGGGCCCTTCCCGGAGAGCGTTTCGACCAGTCCTGCTGCTTTCAATGCCGTTACTAGCGTGGAAAACTGGGAATTGCTAGATGCAATGTCAACGATTGTTCCTGCTTGAGTGGGGCGAGTTGCGACACAAGCATCATATTGACGGACTCTGATCAAATTTGCTTGAAAGACTTTTTGCTGCTCAGGTCTCAGCATCGCCATGATTTCAGTCTCAGCGTCACGTGTAATCTGAAGCGAGCGTGCCCGCTGTTCCGGCGTGAAGACTGGTACTCGCGGCTTGGAGAACTCTGCATATCGACCATACTTCTGCGTGAGCAATTTCACCATTTCGTCAGGAGAGGCGTTTTTGCGGATCATCTCGGTATGAGCGTCGCCAATTTCTTTCTTGATCGCAGCAGGAGCGCCCTCTTTGAACACAACGTCGGGAGTACCACCAGGAATTTCTTCGGTTCGCACTTCCTTACCTAGCTCGACAGCCCGCGCACTCAGCTTGGCTTCAATTTCATCGTATCTGGCTGCTTGCTCTGGCGTGAATTTAATGTCTTTGAATGCGAAAATGATTTCACCTTTACGCTGGGGGACGCAGGCAAAACCTTCTGAGGGAGGGACTGGGAGTTGAGCTTGAGCACCTTGTTGCACAGTTGTACTGAACATGACCGAGAGTAGAGTGATTGCGCCGATTGTACGAACAGTTTTAGACAAAGAAGTACGCTTCATAGTAGGGAAAAGCTCCAAAAGGGTAAGTGAGTTGAGAGGGAATATTGTTGGACGGAAGCGTTTTGATGTGAACTAGCTGATGGGTGCAAGAACAACGCTGAGGTTTAGTTCTTGATCAGCATACGAAGCGAGATTGAGGTCGGATGAATCTTTTTCCCAGGGTGGTGAGACTAAAAGTCGGAATTGAATGCCCTAGAAGCACGAAGCCTAAGACTGGCGCTTGATGAGCCTACAAAGCGAGAATGCAATTAGGTGACTCTTGTTCCCAGCGTAGTAAAACTGACTGTCGAAACTAGCTGCCCTGGAAAAACAAAGCTCAAGTTCGGTGCTTGATTAGTCTACGAGTTGAGTGTGCGATCGGATGAGTCTTATTTCGAGTCAGACCGAGTTTACTCATCTATCTACTAGGGGGAGTTCTCTTGCCGTCTGATCGACGGAGCAAGCTGTAATGCAACTCGCCCAGTCATCGAACTCCCCGAAGCAAGAACTATAGACCCGGTGGTAGAAGAACTTTATCGATGACATGAATCACGCCATTCTTGGCATCAACATCCGCTTTCACAACATTGGCATTATTGACTCTGACACGTCCATTCTGCACCTGGACTGCAACAGGGCTACCTTGTACCGTTGCCACACGCCCAGAGCGCAAATTCCTCGCCATCAGATCGCCCGAAACGACGTGATAAGTCAACACCTTACGCAGCAAATTGCGATTTTCTGGCTGAAGTAGCTTCTCCAGGGTTCCTTTTGGCAGTGCGGCAAAGGCTTCATTGGTGGGTGCAAAGACGGTGAACGGTTGACTGCCGGAGAGCGTCTCGACAAGTCCTGCTGCTTTGACCGCCGTAACGAGCGTACTGAATTCTGGATTTGCAGCGGCGATATCCACGATCGTTTTAGGTTGAGCGGTGTTTTTGCTGGGTGGCTGGTTAACGATTCTCCCCGCTGCCGGATAACCCATGAGCGGTTGCTTCGCATCACAGGCTGCATTGATCCGGAGTCTGGCTGCCAGATTTTTGCTGTATTGTGGCTGTTGCTCAGGGGTCATGAGGGCTTGAACCTGACGATAAAAATCGCTGCTGATCTGAGCGAGTTGCGTCTGTTGTGCTGGCGTGAGGTAAGTGACGTAGGAACCCTGCTTGACTGACAAAACTAGGAAGCCGGAATGCAAGAGAGGACAGTAAAT
>NZ_JBJPHU010000165.1:0-11565 GCF_052939515.1 Phormidesmis sp. 146-33 | reverse complement strand
TCTTCTCCTTTAACTCGCCCTATGGAGCCTGTCCCAACTGTCACGGACTGGGTAGCCATCGCACCTTCTCGCCCGAACTGGTGGTGCCCAATCCCAAATTGCCTGTGTATGCGGCGATCGCGCCCTGGTCGGACAAAGACAACACCTATTACCTGTCGCTGATTTGCAGCGTTGCCGAAGCCTACAAATTCGACATTCAGACCCCCTGGGAAAACCTCACCGCCGAACAGCAACACGTTCTCTTACACGGCTCCAAAGATCCGATCTGGATTGAGGCAGACTCTCGGTATCGCGAAGGCAAGGGCTACCATCGACGCTATGAAGGGGCCATTCCCCTGCTCGATCGCCAGTATCAAGAAAGCACGTCTGACCTCTACAAACAAAAGCTAGAACAGTATTTAGTCGATCAAGCCTGCGAAGTCTGCGACGGCAAACGACTCAAACCAGAATCTCTCGCCGTGCGGTTGGGACAATACCGAATCAGCGATCTCACCAGCGTCTCAATCCGAGAATGTCTGGATCGGGTGAATGGACTGAAACTGAGCGATCGTCAGGCGCAAATCGGCGATCTGGTGCTGCGAGAAATCAAAGCGCGTCTGCAATTTCTACTTGATGTGGGACTGGATTATTTGACGCTCGATCGTACCGCGATGACGCTTTCGGGCGGCGAGGCCCAGCGCATTCGGTTGGCAACTCAAATCGGGGCAGGTCTGACAGGAGTGTTGTACGTTCTCGACGAACCCAGCATCGGACTCCACCAGCGCGACAACGCCCGTCTACTCAACACCCTGACCAAACTGCGGGATCTCGGCAATACGCTGATCGTCGTTGAACACGATGAAGAAACCATTCGGGCGGCGGATTATGTCGTCGATATTGGGCCAGGAGCAGGCGTGCATGGCGGCAAGATTGTCTCTCAGGGCAGTCTGCAAGATATGTTGGATGCTCCAGACTCCCTCACAGGGGCGTATTTATCAGGTCGGCGCGTCATTCATACCCCTGGTGAACGGCGAGAAGGCAACGGTCGATCGCTGCAAATTCGTAATGCCCGCCGCAATAATCTGCAAAACATTGATGTCGATATTCCGCTGGGTAAGTTGGTCTGCATTACAGGGGTTTCGGGATCGGGCAAATCGACTCTGGTGAATGAACTCCTGTTTCCGGCGATTCAGCACAATTTTGGGCAAAAGATCCCGCAACCCAAAGAGATGCAGCCTGTGGTTGGTTTGAATGCACTGGACAAAGCGATCGTGATTGATCAGTCTCCGATCGGTCGCACGCCTCGCTCCAATCCGGCCACTTACACTGGAGTGTTTGACTACATTCGCGATGTTTTTTGCGAAACGATCGAAGCCAAAGCCAGAGGCTACAAACCGGGACAATTCTCGTTTAACGTCAAAGGCGGCCGCTGTGAAGCCTGTAGTGGGCAAGGCGTAAACGTAATCGAGATGAACTTCTTACCCGATGTCTATGTGCAGTGCGAAGTCTGTAAAGGCGCACGATACAACCGAGAAACCTTGCAGGTAAAATTTAAGGGAAAGTCGATCGCCGATGTCTTAAGCATGACCGTTGAAGAAGCGTCAGAATTCTTCAAAAACATTCCTCAAGCCTCGACTCGACTGCAAACGCTGGCCGATGTCGGTTTGGGATACATGCGGCTCGGTCAAACTGCCCCCACTCTGTCGGGTGGAGAAGCCCAGCGCGTCAAACTCGCCACCGAACTGTCTCGTCGAGCCACAGGCAAAACCCTCTATCTGATCGACGAACCCACGACAGGACTGTCTTTTTACGACGTTCACAAACTGCTTGATGTGGTTCAACGCCTTGCTGACAAGGGCAATTCCGTTCTAGTGATCGAGCATAATTTGGATGTGATTCGTTGCTCCGACTGGGTGATTGATCTGGGGCCAGAAGGAGGCGATCGCGGGGGTGAAGTGGTCGCCTTTGGCACTCCGGAGGTCGTGGCTCAAAATCCCAAATCTCACACGGGGCACTATCTCAAGCAGGTGTTAGAGCAGTATCCACCTATGGCTTAGAGGAGAGGAGTGAGTCGATCTTAGGGTGTAGCGTTAGAGCAAGTTATCTCGCTTGAGCCGAAACGCTTGTCTTTAAAGTCCCCAATAAGTTCCCAAAAATTGGCAGCTTGGGGGGCAGAGTCCGCAAACTCCGAAGCGAAGAAACTTGATGATTACCCCATAGAGCACTCTACACTCCATTTCTTATATGCACCACGATCGCATCTTCACCAACGGCATTCATCTGCACTATGTCACTCAAGGCAACGGCCCGCTGATGCTCTTTCTGCATGGCTTTCCTGAATTTTGGTACTCTTGGCGCAAGCAGATCCCCGAATTCTCTCAAGATTACAAGGTCGTCGCTCCAGACTTGAGAGGCTACAACGAGAGTGACAAGCCACCAGAGTTAGCCGCTTATGCTATGTCTGAACTCGTCGCCGATGTGAAAGGAATCATTGAAGGGCTAGGATACGATCGCTGCATTCTCATTGGACACGACTGGGGCGGCGCGATCGCCTGGAATTTTGCGTACGCTCATCCCACAATGGTCGAAAAGCTGATCATTCAATCTGCCTCACCCCGCTAAATTTGCCCAGGGACTCAAAACGCCCCAACAGCTTCTTCGCAGTGCCTACATTTTCTTTTTTCAGATTCCCGTATTGCCAGAGGCGCTGATTCAGTTAGGAGATTATCAAGCGATCGCCAGCGTACTTCCGGCAATGTCGGTGAACAAAAATGCCTTTGCTGCGGAAGACATTGAGGCGTACAAAGATGCGTTTGCCAAACGGGGCACCTTGACTTCGGCCCTCAATTACTATCGCAACTCATTTCGGCAAGGGTTGACCCGCGAGGATTGGCGGACTTTGGAAGTCCCAACGCTGATGATTTGGGGCGAAGACGATGCCGCCCTGGGCAAAGAATTGACCTACGGCACTGATAAATATGTGAATGACTTTCAGATTAAATACATTCCCAATTGTGGGCACTGGGTACAACAAGAAAAACCGCAGCTTGTGAATGATTATATTCGTGAGTTTATTAGCGGTTAGCCTCAACTAAACAGACATTTCAAAGCAGTAAAAATGGGTAGCGGATTTCATTAAAAATCACCCACTACCCACAACAATTTGCGCTGATCTACCTATTCACAGACTGTTTCATCGACTCTTCGTTATGGAGCCAAAACTAGCGATCGCGCTTCACCTTCCTCAATTGCCGAACCCTCAAGAATCTCAAACACTCGCTCCATTCCGGTCAGTTCTAACAACATTTTGACCTGCTCATTGACTCCGGTGAGAAACAGATTTTTTTGAGCCGATCGTACCCGTTTGAACGCCATAACCAGCGCCATCAGCCCAGTGCTGCTCATAAATTTGACTTCTGAGAAATCAACCAGCAAAACATTGGCTTCAGACTGAACTGCCCCATCAATCTGCTGGTGAAACTGAGCGATCGAGGCATCATCGAGGGATTGAGGAAAATTGATAGTTTTTGTTGAGAAGTCCATATACCTTTACCTAACGACAAAGCTAACTATTGAATGAAGCAAGTCTACTACTGGTAGATCAAGAGCACGTTAAGCGCTGCGAGTACAGGCAGAAAATATTATTCGTATCTTTGCAGGTTCATTCAAAAAAGATTGATAGCTAGTTAACAAAATCGATCGTAGAAATGAAATTTGGAATGAATTGGCTGGCTAAATACGCTTGCATACGCAGATTATTCTGAATCGCCTCAATACTCATCTGCCGCAGGAAGGAACCCCCCGTCAAATAGATGCCATTTAGCATAGAGTGATTGAGGCGCTTGCTTTGTAGATCACCCTTAATTCACCTCAAACTTAACCCCTAATTTTTATGAATCGAGCTTTATTGTTAGTCAATCGTCACGCTCGCAAAGGACAACAGCAGCTAGAAGCGGCGATCGCTCAGTTGCAGGCGTTAGGATTGGTGCTGATCGAAGAACCGACTGATCACCCTGACCATCTACCCGACGTGATTCGGCAATATCGCGATCGCGTGGATTTGGTGATCGTAGGGGGCGGAGATGGCACTCTGAATGCAGCCGTCCAGGGGTTAGTCGAGACTCCGCTGCCGTTGGGAATCTTGCCGCTGGGCACCGCAAACGATCTCGCCCGGACGTTAGGAATTCCGGCAACGCTACCCGAAGCCTGTCAAATTATCGCTAGGGGCAAGGTACAAAAAATTGATTTGGGCTGGGTGAATGGGCGATATTTCTTCAACGTGGCCAGCCTGGGGTTGAGCGTGCAGATTACCCGCAAGCTGACCAAAGAGGCAAAAAAACGTTGGGGAGTTCTCGCCTATGCAGCGACGGCGATGCAGGTCTTATGGGAGAGTCGGCGATTTCATGCAGAAATTCAGACAGAGGGGCGATCGGAAAAAATTCGCACAGTCCAAATCGCGGTAGGAAATGGGCGATATTACGGTGGCGGAATGGCTGTGGCGGAAGATGCGGCGATCGACGATCAGCGACTCGACCTCTACAGTTTAGAAATTCAGCACTGGTGGCAAATGTTGGCGGTGTTGCCTGCGATGCGACGAGGGAATCACGGAGTCACCCCCTGGGTACAAACCTGGCAGGGCAAAGAGTTCCATGTTTACACTCGCCGCCCGCGCGACATTAACACCGATGGAGATATTACGACCTCAACGCCTGCCCACTTTCGAGTCATGCCCAAAGCGCTCTCGGTGTTGGTGCCGTGAAGATGAGGGGTGAGTGGTGAGGGATGAGCGATGAGGGATGAGGGATGAGCTTTCTGCCATCTAGGAACGCCCTTAAAATTCCTTGTTATGCGGCTCAATTGACCATTCGGAGCGTGGTTGAAAAGTTATTTGTGGGATAATTTCAACCGTCCTCACGTATTGCGGATAACCTAAAATGCTGAAGCTTGTCGCACTCGTTGGAATCTTGATTAGCATCATTGGGTTTGGATCAATTTATCAGGGATGGGCGACAAGGCGCGATCGTCGTCAAGTTCTGCCCGCCGGAAAAACGAGCGAGATGAATGGTTGCGGTCTACACCACCTAGTGATGGGAGAAGGTCAACCTGCGGTCATTTTGGAGAGTGGACAAGCAGCGACGCATCTCGATTGGCAACTCGTACAACCTGAAGTCGCCAAATTTACCCAGGTTGTTAGCTATGATCGCGCTGGTTATGGCTGGAGTGATCTCAGTGCAAAACCGCGTACTGCTCAACAAGTTGTAGAAGACTTACGGCAACTGCTCCAGAGTGCTGGCATTAAGCCGCCTTATGTTCTTGTTGGCATGTCTTTGAGTGGTTTCTTTGTGCGATTGTTTGCCTATCAATATCCAAAAGAAGCGTCTGGCATGGTCTTAGTTTCTGTCTCTCATGAGCGGATGGATGAAGAAATGCCGCCAGCGATGGTCAAATTGAACCAACAGTTTGAGTGGCTGACGATTCACATTTTTCCGATCGCTGCACGAATTGGCTTGCTGCGATTGTTGGTCAACTTCAATCAATTGCCATTCCTGCAAATTCTGATCGACAAACTGCCCTTGGCTTTGCGGGTAAGCGCTAAAGCTATTTATTCACGCACTCAATTTTGGCAAGCAGTCGCTCAAGAATCGGCCGCGTTCTCGGACAGTGTAGAGCAAATTAAACAGGCGCGTCGCACGAAATCATTTCCGAATATTCCTTTGATCGTCTTATCATCTGGAAAACCAGACCTTGGAGCATCAATGGAACTGATTGAAACAATGCAGGTGTTGGATGCGAACCTAGCAACGGAATCCCCGCAGGGCGCTCAAGTGATTGCTGAACAAAGTGGTCATGGTATTCACCTAGACGAACCTGAGCTAGTCATTGATGCGATTCGTCAAGTTGTTGAGCAAGCGCGTTGTAGCACCACCGCATAACAACCCGATTGGAGGGGCGAAAAGAGTCTTCACCTTCTCTTAAAGTGCTCCAGAATTGGTCGTTTGGGGGCAGACGAGTTGAACACCGAGGCGAAAGAGTGTCAGCGAATTGACGTTACTAGAATCTTTAAGAAAAAGATTGGAAACGCGATCGACTTCAAAAACATCGCCCCAGAAGTCCATGAAAAACAAAGCGAAGAATATAAACCGCTCCTCCCTCCTGCCTCCTCCCTCCTCCCTCCTCCCTTCTAAATCACCCTCCCATTCCGGGGATCAGGCTACCGCTCAAGCGTTTGAGAGCACGGGTGGCCACGTCAGCGTAGCGCAGTTCACCACACATAATTTTGCCCAGTCGATCGGTCGCGGTGGGTCGTTTGACCCCTACTTTGTAGCCAATGCCAGGAACGCGGTAAAACACGCCTGCTAGACGCTGGGCCCAAACCATATCAACGCCCCATTCTTTTTGAATCACCTCGGTGTAATTTGCTAGAGCAGCCCGATCGCCAGACAACGATCGGTCGATCGCATCGGCCGCTTTCATGCCGCTAAACATCGAGGGACGAATTCCCTCACCTGTAAAGGGATCAACGACACAGGCGGTTTCTCCAGCCAGCAGCGCGTTTTGGGCGTGGAGTTTTTGGTCGCCATCCCACAGACAAATTGGATGCAGGTGAACCTGGCTACTTCTGCCATCGATGCCCGCGAGGGACGCATACTCTGCTAGGTCAGCTTTGAGATCTTCGTGATCGCCGCCTCTAAAGGTGCTGGTGCCGATCGAGTAGCCGTCTGATTTTGGTAAATTCCAGATAAAGCCATTCTTGACAATGCCAAAATCAAATTGGGCACGATCGTCCTGGTTGGGCTTTGGAGCCTCCATCACAGCCCCCATACGGGTTTTGCGTTCTTTGAATCCGAGCCATTTTGCCATTGGCCCTTTGGCTCCATCCGCCGCGATTAGATATCGAGCTTCGACGGGGCCGTTAGAGGTGTTGACTTGCCAGTGGTCGCCCTGAAACGAGATGCCCGTCACAGAGGTTTGATCCCGCAGTTCGGCTCCTTGTTTTTGAGCTTGTTGAATCAGAAAGTGGTCAAAGACTTCGCGGCGCACCATCCACATCGGTTCAGGTGTTTTGAGGGTGGCATCGACCGGATCGCCCAACTTCCAGGTGTAGCGGATCGCCTCTACTTTGAGCGAGATAGCAGGCGAAAAGTCAAAATCAAACCATTGAGCGATCGCAGGAGATACGCCACCACTGCAAGCTTTGTATCGGGGCAGCGCCTCTTTTTCTAGAATGAGTACCGATCGTCCACGCTTTGCTAAATGATAAGCGGCAGTTCCTCCAGCGGGCCCGGCTCCTACGACAACACAATCAAACATAAAGCTAAAAATCTCACTTCTAACAACAGTAGAGTCTGAATGGCTATTCAAATATTTGAGCAAATATCCGAACAGTTCAGTCGATCCTCACAGAGAGTTTGCACGAATCTACGAATCTTATCGAAAGAATCTTGGTTATTCTCTCCCGCATCCCTTAAAGAAGTTGACCACTCCAAAATTTCCTTAAAGAACCATTGAACTGCGTTGAATTTTAACAAAGTTGTGACTGATTTCCTGCAAATCTCGTGAATCCTACTGAGCAAAGTTCTAGCTCAGGCTGCGTAAAAACCACAGAGCATTTAATCTTAAGCAGTTAAGGCTAGACAGACGCTAATTCAACACTTTTGGAAAAAGCAATCTGGGGATCAGGGCGCGATCGCCCTCTCTCTAAGCGACTACTGACTTTAATAGGGCGAGTTTTGTCCGTGTCTACTGATTTGATCTGCAAACAGAAAATTTTTTCTGGCTCAGAGTAAGGGTTAAAGCTGCTTCAACTTAGCGAGTTGCACGGAATACAAAGTTTTGATGTAGAGATAGCATGTTTTTATAAAAATTCAATGAGCTAGATCAACGTCTACTTAATGAATTGAATGAAAAAGATTGGCGTGAAGGAGATTAAGGCTGTGATCTGGCAAGTTTGCATTCGCTACTCTAATGGTTCTGAACGGGTTCTGCGGAGCTATCGCGATCGAGAGATCGCTTTACGCTACATTGATGCGCTGTATGCAGATGGCTATCCGTTGCACCTGGCTTACATTGCGCGACCGTTTCGAGTACAGGCGGCCTAATCGAGAGAAGTGCTTGAACGACTAATTTTTACCACTGAGAGTAAATGTTAACAAATAATACATTTACCGGAATCTAAGCAAAACTACTGGAATACCAAAGGAGGCCATCAACACTCATCCCTCACCGATATGTTACGCAATTATTTCCAGGAGTTTTGGCAGGACAGCTACGATTTTTGGTACGAATTGTATTTAGGATTAACCAAAAATCCGCGATGGTTGCTGATGAGAAATCTGGGGCGATTTGGGATAGTACGATCGCTGCTACATGCCCAGTTCAAAAACGATCGGGAAGCTAATTGTGAGTTAAAAGGGGGGTCTGTGTTTAGTGAAATTGATCTTCCACAAGTCATCAAATCGCTTGAAACAGAGAGTTTATATTTAGGAATTAATTTGCCTGGAAATCTGGTGCAAGAGATTCTAGCGTTTGCGAAGTCTGAAGTTTGCTATGGCGATCGCAAACCTAATCTTGGCTTTTATTATCTTCAAAAAGAACAGGCGCAGCGTCAGTATGGTAAGTCTTTTGTCACGGCTAACTATTTCAACACGGCTGAGACTTGTCCGGCGATTGCGACCTTAATTCATGACCCGACTTTGTTAGCGATCGCAGCGGCCTATTTAGGCGTTAAGCCTGTCCATGTGAGCACTCGACTGTGGTGGAGTCTGGCAACGGAGGCTTCAGGGCACGATCGCCGCAAAGCAGCCCAAATGTTTCACTATGATTTGGATGACTATCGTTTCTTAAAGTTCTTTTTTTATTTAACGAACGTTGATCTTTCAACCGGCCCTCATATTTGTGTTTTAGGAAGCCATCGACGCAAAAAATTTAGGCATGAATTGTTTCGCAAGCGGTTTTCTGATGCAGCAATTTTGCAACACTACGCCTCTGAAAAAGTAGTCAAGATCTGTGGAAGCGCAGGGTTTGGATTTGTAGAAGACACCCTGTGTTTTCACAAAGGAGAGCCACCGTTAACCAGCGATCGCTTGATGCTACAGATCGAGTACGCCACCTATGATTACGGAATGCAGCACGACTATTTGGAGCGATCGACCTCTGCACAGGTAATCAGCAATGTGGGACTATCCTGAAGGCATTAATTATCTAATAGAGTGTAAGTTATTCGGCTTAACACAATATAGATCAATGTAGATTATCCAATTTCTACAATCGACTTCGCTGTGGCTAATTTCTCTGCACTTTTTTGCATTTGTTGAATGTCGAATGGTGACCAGTCGCGGGGCGATCGACAATGATGAGCAACCAGCAAGCCCCAGAGTCCTTTCGCTGTCACAACAGGAACCACCAGATTAGCCCGGACGTTCATCCCGCGCAAAAAGTCTTTATGACACTCCGCGATCGATTCGATTTCAATGTCAGCAATTGCTCGAACTCGTCCCGCTTCATACATCGCTGCGTAGTCGCCGTTAAAGCACTCATCAGGGCCCGTTTCACCCAAAATCGAATATCGGTCAGAACTCAATGACTCAAAGGTGACACGCCCCTTCCACTGGCGATAAAAGTAGTACAACACTAAGCGATCGGTTTCCAGGTCAGTTCTAAGCTGTTGTACCGTTTGCCGAACCAGATCATCGCGTTCCAAAACTCCAGTGATTCGCGTCATGATTCTTGTCAGGCTGCGATCGTCGGAGGGCAGGCGATCGAGATTAAATGAGCTATTTTCTTCAGTCACTACTCTCAAAATTAACGTTTGACTATTTTATAAGATCTATCTTTAGCCTTCTTGCTTCTTTTGGAAGAATTAAGCCTGTATCGTTCTTTACAACTTGACGAAGACCTTGAGGGCAAAGCTTTCTCACTAAAGGTCGATTCAAAAGAGTGGGAGGTTTGACAAACTTAAAATTGTAAAAATTGTGGCGGTAGGGGATAAGCAAACAATGATTCAGCCGTGGATGGTCATTGGAGCGGTAACTTTTTTAGTGTCGCTGGGTGGGTTCTTGATTCGATCGCGTCAGGATCTACGGTGGGCAAAGCGGCTCGATCGCCCCGATTGGCTTGTGTTTGAACCTGCGATTCCAGTGATTTGGACAATCATTTTTGTCTGTGGTGCCTGGTCAGCCACGATCGTTTGGCAGCATGACCCCAATAGCTTGAAAACCTGGGTGTTGATGGGATTCTATTTACTTTTAGAAATCACAACCGTTGCTTACATTCCGCTTACTTTGAGACTTCGCAGTTTGGCGGTGGGGACTGCTCTGGGAGGACTGGGGCTGATGTTTGGTCTAGTTTTGAGCGTGATTATTTGGTCAATTTCTCACTCCGCCACCTTTTTGCTAATTCCCTATTTGCTGTGGAGTCCGATCGGCACCTATACTACACGAGAAATGATTGATCTCAACCCTGAAGCGGTTTAACCAGAGCGTGATAGAAAGTTTGTGATTTGTTGCTCTTCGGTCTTGACTCTCTAGAGTTGCTATAGTGGCTTCTGGCTGAGTTGATTGGGGGAGGTTAGTGTGCGGCACGTTATCAGGATTGCGATCGGGATAGTGCTCGTCTTCATGTTGGCCGCTATTTCTAGCGTCAATGCACAAAGTCCGATTCCGATTCCTAAAATAGAACTCCCCAGATTAACCAATTCGTCGGGTGTTAGTAGTACTGAACTTGATCGAGGAACGGTCAGACTGGATGGAAGAAGACTGTTTACGATCGCGGCCCCTGCGGTCAGTGGAAAATCTCAGCAGAATGGCACAACGCCGCTTCAGGAAAGGGTTCAGACGATTGAGACAACCTTGCATCGGCTTGTCGATCGTGGGTTTGATGCCAATCAGTTGCAGGTGAAATCGGCGATCGAAACACAGAGTAACCTACCTGTAATCTCTGTAAACGGTCAGTATTTAATGACGGTGACGACTCTGGATGCTCAGACGCGAGGGGTGGAGCCTGCGGTCTATGCGGATGAGTTGACGCGAATTTTGCGAGAAGAATTGCTTCGCTCAAGACAAGAACGACAGCCTGAATCACTGGTTAGACAAGGGCTGGTGGCTGCGGGAACCGTCTTAGCAATGTTGATTAGCAGTCGTCTTTTAGCCCGATGGCAGCGGCGGATCAAAGCCCAACAAGACCGCACTCAGGCAGAAATTCCGGCTGATCCGATCGTGTCGGCCAACACTCCACAAACTGCAAATCTCACCACTCAGCAAACCGTCCGGCAGCAATTTGTCAAACGCCAACAGCGAAACCTCAAAGATGCTCAGAGACGGCTGATTCAGCTTGTGCAAGTGGCGATTTGGGCGGCGGGCGGCTTTACGATTTTGGGTTTATTTCCTTATAGTCGTTGGTTACAGCCGATCGTGCTTTCGGCTCCGCTCAAAATTTTTGGCATTATCGCAGCCACTTATTTAGCGATTCGGCTGGGTGATGTTTTGATCGATCGCTTCTTTAGTGTTTTAGAAGATGGTGAGTTTATCTCTCCCGAAGATTCTCAGCGATTGGCTTTGCGATTTTCTACGTTTTCGCGAGTGGTTAAAA
>NZ_JBJPHU010000164.1:0-11704 GCF_052939515.1 Phormidesmis sp. 146-33 | reverse complement strand
TCCCCCAAATTTGGGGGATTTAGGGGGCGAAGGATTACGGCAAGTACAGATCAATTGACTTATGTATACACGGTAGCATGAGCGCGAGGGGAGCAGAAAGTTGATTTTCTCCCTTCTCACTTGATGGGAGAAGGGCCAGAGATGGGGGTGGAGCAAGCCTTTACGTCTCACCGACTTCTCTCCAATCAGAATGAGTCAACCCTACCAATTCTAGGGGACTCTCGGATAAGAAGCTTGGCTCTGTGAAGCTTTCTGTTGATGGAAGATTTAATACCAAATTGACAATAGGCTACAACAGATCAATTGGTCGAAGTTCCCTATGGTTGTGGCATTTAGGGAGCAAGGATTGGTGGTAAGCAACTGTTGATTTGGTATAAAGAGTAACCTGGATCGGCAAGCAAAGAAATTGATCGAATTGATGTCCTCGTGTTTTACTTCAGAAAGTTTACAGCCTGATGCTACATGGCTTCCGATTTGATCTAGCCGAAAACGCCCGATCGTTCTATCCTAGTGGCAACGCGATCGAGGCACCTGCAATGTCTTCTTTCTCCAACATTCTCACAGCAGCCCGCATCAAACAACTTGCTGACGGTGGCTCTTATCAGCGAGGTGAGGCTTATTTTCGTCAAGGGCATGTTCATTCCGTTGTCGAGCAGGGCAGCTCAATTGTCGCCGAAGTCGAAGGGAGTGAAACTTACCAAGTCGAATTTTGGCTCGAAGAAGATAATGAATTGGGCTATCAGTGCGATTGTCCGGTCGGTGTGGATGGCTGGTTTTGCAAACACTGTGTTGCGGTTGGTTTGGCCTGGTTAGGGAGTCCTCCCACGGCTCAGAAAGGCAAAAAGAAATCAAGTTCAGTCACCACATTGCAGGATGTACAACGCTATTTAGAACAACAAGATCAAGCGAGTTTAGTCAAACTAATTGTCGATCGTGCCCTCAAAGATTCCGACTGGCGAGAACAATTGTTGATGAAGGTCGCTGCCACTCAGCCCAAAGGTGTTGATGTCAAAACTTTTCAACGTGCCTTACAGAATGCCATTGTGATCAGAGGCTACCTCGAATATGGCGAAACTAGAAGCTATGCCCGTAAAATTGAAAAAGTGCTGGACTCGATCGCGGCTCTACTTGATGATGGTCATGCCCAAACCGTAATGGAACTGTGTGAATATGCGATTCCATTACTCGAAGATGCCGTGAGCCATATGGATGACTCAAATGGAGATGGCGGCGCAGTTTTAGAAGAGATCCAGGACTTGCACTATCGCGCTTGTGAAATCGCAAAACCTGATCCGATCGCGCTTGCAGAACGCCTCTTTGAGTTTGAGTTGGGGACTGATTACGATACTTTTTACAACGCAGTCGATACCTATCAAGATATCTTAGGTGAGCCAGGGTTAGCGCGTTATCAACAACTGGCAGAAGCCGCATGGCAAGAAATTCCTACGCTCACCGCCAACCAACAACGCACTAGCTTGAGTTCTAAACGGTGGCGACTGACTCGAATGATGGAATCACTGGCAGAACAAACGGGCGATATAGAAGCGATCGTCGCTATCAAACGCCGGGATCTTTCTAGTGGTTATCACTATTTTGAAATTGCCGAACTCTATCAACAAGATGGACAGTCCGATCGCGCCCTCCAGTGGGCAGAAGATGGGTTAAAAGCCTTCCCAGATCGCCCCGATTCTCGTCTCCGCCAGTTTGTGATTCAGCAATATCAGCAGCGAGGTAGATTTGATGACGCAATGACTATCGTGTGGGCTTCTTTTACCGAACGTCCTGCGCTAATCACCTATCAAACGCTCAAAACAGAAGCAGACCGTAACCATCAATGGCCAAAGTGGCGAGAACGAGCGCTGAAACAGATTCAACAACGCATTGAGGAATCTAAACGCCAAAAAACAGGAATGCTGTTTCACGGCCACCGCGATCATTCTCTACTCGTTGAAATTTTTCTTTGGGAAGGCGACACCGAATCAGCATGGCAAGAAGCAAAAGCAGGCGGATGCTCCAAAGCTCTATGGATACAATTGGCCAACCAACGCGAACCCGATCACCCCGAAGATTCGCTTTCGATCTACATGAATGAAATTGAACCGCTGATTCAACAAACCAACAATAACGCCTATGCTGAAGCGGTAGGATTCCTAAAAAAGGCACGATCGCTAATGCTTAAATTGCACCTACGATCGCAGTTTGACCAATACCAAGAACATCTCCGCAGCACCTACAAAAACAAACGCAACTTTATTAAACTCTTGAATGAAGAGAAGTTATAGAATTCATTTGACTAAAGTTTTTAACATTGGATCGCTCTCTTAGGAATGAGAACTGAAAGATACCGAATTTTGTATAGTTACAGATACAACTCCCGATTTGCCTTCCGTTTGAAGAGTTTCGCTGCCACTTTATCTCTGGGAGAACTCAAAAAGAGTCAATCTATCTCAGGACATAGATGCTTCCCAAATTTCTGAGTATTTTGATCAGTTCACGTCAGCCAACTCATTACACTTTGTGCTGAAATAAGAAGATCACGATAACCTTGCACGCTGCGTCACTTCCCAGAATCTACACAACTGTTTAACGGTATTCTTCAAACGCCTATGCACTTGTGCGGAAACTGCGTTTTTGACTAGGATTTGATGCAAGGGTAATTTCCTGCCTTGATTGCGATCGTCCCCTTGATGATCGGTGGGCAAGCGATCGAGCCGAACCACTTGCACTGCGTCAAACCACTGCGAGAGGCGTTGACCGAATCGAAAATGAGATGTACTGCGACGATCGCGGACTGCTAAATCATTATTTCCTCCATGATCAGCAGGCGTTGCACTTTTTAAGATCGGTTAACCACACGGATATGGAAAACGAAGTACGATTCAGGATGACTTCAACAACGCAGAACGACGACCCTCTCAACTCCCTGATCCCGATGCATGGAGAAACCGGAATCGTACTACAACTAGCGGATGGCTCGATCGCGGCTTGTAACGTTGCGGCCCAGCAGATCTTGGGCATGACGATCGACCAACTACAAGATGCTTCATCTACCAACTCACCCTGGCAAACCATTCATCCAGACGGAGCGCCGTTTCCGGGTGAAAATCATCCCGCGATGATAGCCCTCCAAACCGCAGAGCCATGTTTGAATGTCGAAATGGGGTTCTTTAAACCGGATGGCAATCTGGTCTGGATCAAAATTGATGCCCAACCGTTGTTTCGGCGTGAGGAAACTAGCCCTTATGCGGTCACGGTCACGATTACCCCCTTATCTGCTCCCACTTCGCTAGCCTTCACAACCCCTGTCCAACCCGAAGCCACTCGACTATTAACGATTCTGGATACGAGTTCTGATTTTATCGGCTACGCAACCCTGGACGGTCAGGCAATTTTTGTCAATCAGGCGGGCCGCAAATTAGTGGGGCTAGACGACGATCGCGTGACCCAAACGGCGGTGATCGATTATTTCTTGCCTGAAGATCAAGCTTATGTCCAAGCAGAAATTTTTCCGATTTTGATGCGCGAGGGCTATTGGAAAGGAGACTTTCGCTTTCGCCACTTTCAGACAGGGGCAGCCGTTCCGGTCGATTACCATGTGTTTTTGATCAAAGACCCAACCACTGGAGCGCCCACAGGCATTGCTTCGATTAGCCGCGACATTCGCACCCGTCTACAACTTCAAGCAGCACAAGAACGGGCCGCAACCGAGCTAACCGCCGCAAACGTACAGTTAGCGCTTCGCAACACTGAGCTATCGACCCTGAACGAAGAGCTAGAAGTTGCTTTAGAAGAAGTGCAGGTGGCTGAAGAAGAGTTAAACGCCCAAAACACAGAACTGCGACAGACCGAAACTGCCCTCAACAACGCCCTCCAACGCCTAACTTTCCACATCGAAAATTCACCGCTGGCTGTGATCGAATGGGATCACAACTTTCGAGTGAGTCGCTGGTCAGGTGAAGCCGAACGGATTTTTGGTTGGCGGGCAGAGCAAGCGATCGGGCGTGGATTTGACGATTGGCGGTTTATCCATTCGGCAGATTTAGACCGGGTAAAAAACGAAACCGGGGCGTTGGTGAATGGGAGCCGTCAGCAAGTTGTTGTGCACAATCGCAACTACACCCGATTGGGAAAAGTCGTGCATTGCGAATGGTATAACTCAGCGCTGGTCGATCGCTCAGGAAACTTGATTTCGATCTTGTCATTGGTGCTGGATGTCACCGATCGGGTTCGCATTCAAACCAATTTGCGCGAAAGTGAAGCTCGCTATCGGGCGCTGGCAGACGCGATTCCTCAACTGGTCTGGGTAACTACGTCAACTGGAGAAAACGAGTATGTCAATCAGCAGTTTTGCGACTTTGTAGGCTTGAGCGAATCTCAGCTATTAAACTTAGATTGGCTAGAAATTATTCATCCTGATGATCGAAATCGCACCCGCGATCGCTGGCTGGCAGCCGTGACGAGCGGTGACTTTTACGAAATTGAGTATCGGTTTCGCCGCTTTGATGGCACTTATCGCTGGTTTTTGGGTCAGGGCGTGCCGTTTAGAAATGAACAGGGGCACGTTGTGAAATGGTTTGGCACTTGTACCGATATTGACACCCAAAAGCAACATGAAGCAGAGCGATCGCGCCTGATCGAGCAAGAACAAGCCGCCCGTCAATCGGCAGAACAAGCCAACCGCATCAAAGATGAATTTCTCGCCGTCGTGTCTCACGAACTGAGAACCCCGCTCAATCCCATTTTGGGCTGGTCAAAGCTGTTAAGAAGCGGCAGACTCAGCCCCGATCGAGCCGCAGAAGCCTTGGGGACGATCGAGCGAAATGCTCAACAACAGGCCCAACTGATCGATGATTTGCTCGATGTGTCGCGCATTCTCCGAAACAAACTGACTTTGACGGTTGGGCCAGTCGATTTGGCGGTGATTGTGACCAACGCGCTAGAAACAATTCAGCTTGCAGTCGAGGCAAAATCAATTCACCTAGAAGCGGTACTGGCGATGGATGGCGGTACGATCATGGGCGATGCGGGGCGCTTGCAGCAGATCGTCTGGAATTTGCTCTCGAATGCGGTGAAATTCACACCGGAAGGCGGACGCATCACTGTGCAGCTTGATCAAAGGGATTCTCAAGCACAACTGCAAGTCATTGATAGCGGCAAAGGCATTGCTCCAGAGTTTTTGCCTCATCTATTTAAGGCGTTTCAGCAAGAAGACAACAGCACGACGCGCAAATTTGGCGGATTGGGATTAGGACTGTCGATCGTGCAGCAATTAGTAGAACTGCATGGCGGGACGGTGACAGCCGCGAGTCCCGGAGTCGGACAAGGGTCTACCTTCACCGTACAATTGCCGATCGCACGTCAACCATTGATCCAGCCTGCCCCTGCGATCGACCGTCAAGATGTGAATTTGAGCGGAGTTCGCGTTTTGGTCGTGGACGATATGCAAGATTCGCGGGAGATTGTGGCCTTTGTGTTGGAGCAAGCAGGCGCGGTCGTAATCTCTGCATCGTCGGCTCAAGACGCGCTAAAACAGTTAAATCAAGCTAACCCAGATGTGATCGTCAGCGACGTGGGAATGCCTGAATTGAATGGCTACGAATTACTACAGCAGATTCGCCAGGACTTAAATCTCACCACGCCCGTGATCGCGCTGACAGCCTACGCCACTGAGGATGACCAGCAACAAGCATTAGAATCGGGCTTCGATCGACACTTGGCAAAACCGATCGATCCCGTATCCCTGATCCAAACTGTCGCTGCGCTGGTCAACGCGCTATCTTAAACGTTCAAACTGTATGAAGCGATAAAACTGAAAGGACTGATAGTTCCCAGCGTTGTATTAACGTGAATTCGATGGAGTTTTCCGCTCCGTTGTTCAGCACTTCAGCCCCCCAACTCCCCAATTCTGGGGGACTTTTGGATAAGATCTCTCGTTCAAAGTCCCCCATTTTTGGGGGATTTAGGGGGCTGAAGCCGAGTGAAACGAAGCGAGTCACTCTCATCGAACTGACGTTGTATTAGTCAGGCTGTTAGCAGTCATCTAAATTCCTTGCTTGTGAGTTTAAACCTCTGCATTAAAGAAAGTTGTGCGATCGTTCCTAATTTCTCTACTTGGGGAGATGACTAACCTCGTCGAAACCGTCATCCTATGTCTAACAATCTTCTTAAAGACTGATGACTCAACATGATCTGCCTCCAGAAATAAGACAACCCATGCAGCAAGCGGCTTCCCATCCTACCTTTGAGAAGCTAGCTCGGCTTGGATATGCGGCCAAAGGAACTGTGTACTTTGTAGTGGGCTTATTGGCGGCTCAAGTGGCCGTGGGAACCGGAGGACAAACAACGGATACTAACGGCGCACTGCAAGAAATTGTGACTCAACCCTTTGGTAAGTTGTTGCTGAGTTTAGTCGCGATCGGCATTGTGGGATATGTACTTTGGCGGTTTACTCAAGCAGTTCTCGATCCAGAAGGTTTAGGTCAAAAAAACAGTTCAAAGCGGATTGTGCAACGACTTGGGTGTTTGATTAGCGCCATCACTTACTCTGGTCTAGCGATTACGGCGGTGAAGCTAATTTTAGGCACTGGCGGCACTGGTGGACAAGCTTCTCAAGACTGGACAGCACTCGTGCTTGCACAACCGTTTGGACAATGGCTTGTTGGTCTAGCAGGTCTAATTGTGCTGGGTGTTGGAGCTTCTTATTTTTACCAGGCCTATACGGCCAAGTTTCAGCGACATTTCAAGCTACACCAAATGAACTTAATGGAGCGCACTTGGGCAAAACGCCTCGGACAGTTTGGTATTGCATCGCGTGGCGTTGTGTTTAGCATTATTGGTTTATTTGTAATACTGGCGGCGTTGTATTCAGATGCAAGTGAAGTGAAAGGGTTAGGAGAAGCTTTAGCCGTTTTAGCCCGACAACCCTTTGGCCCTTGGATTTTAGGAATCGTTGCACTAGGGCTGATTGCCTATAGCATTTACTCACTGATTGAAGCTCGGTATCGCCAAATTATGCATTCTTAGGATTGTGAATTAAACAACCTATAATTCTCGCGGTTTCGCTTCGTTTAATTCGGCTTCAGCCCCCTAAATCCCCCAAATTTGGGGGACTTTGAACCGCGAAACTGCCTTAAATTCTAGAATTTCTTCTTTCTCAAAGTCCCCCAGAATGGGGGATTTAGGGGGCGAAATCGCTCGGCAATAAACGATCTTATTTAATTCGCGATCCTAGCGATCAAGAATCTCGAACGAACCTCGAACATTACTCATCCTGGGGCTTATCTGCTCCCGGTAGTCCGTTTGGCGTGTAAACCGTTTCGGTAACACTAATTCGTCCCAGTATTGTCACTCCGGTAGTCGCTAACACAACGACAATTTGAGAGATGCCGTTGGGATCAATTCTGCCTGTGTTCTGATACGTTTCGACATTCTTGGCAATCACGGGCGAGATGGATGCGATCGCAGTGAGGACGGCTCCCCAGAATGTGACGCTTTGGAAAATGCTTTTAGAGGGGGAAGACGTGTTGCTAACCTGCATGATGAATGCTCCGAATGAATAGTAGTGAGGATTACATCACATCCAAGGTGCATCGCTACGGAGAGCATGGATTACCCTTTCGGGTACTTTGTAGACCCCACTCAGAAGGGGTGTTCAGTAGTTATTAGTTCTTAGCCATTAATTTACAACTAACCACTAACCTACTAACCACCAAATTCCCACAATCCAAATACTACAGCTATCGTTAGCAATCTCCACTCCGTGCCCAATTTTGCTCAGTCATCTCATCCGCAGGAAACAAACATTCAATCCGCAGTTCCTGAAGCGTAATGTCATAGGGGGTGCCCAAAGTGGCGATCGTCGAGAAAAACTTCCACTCCAAATCATCTCGCTGGAAATGAGTCGTCAGCAGTAACGTATTTTGGACTGAGGAATTTGAGGTCTGCCAAATCTCAGGAACATTTGGATAGTTCATCAGTTCGTTGAGTAATTGATTAGACTGCACATTTTCTCCTTCTGCAAGCGCTTCTCGATGTAGCCGTTGCAGCAAATGTTCTGCGATTTCCTCCCAGTTTGCGATAAATGGACGTAAACCTTGTGGGTCGAACATGACTTGCATCAAATTGAGTTTTCCATCTCGATAAAAACGTTGTTGGAAGTCTGTTGGATCGACAAAAATAGCGAGAAGTCGAGTCGCAGCGTTATTGCCCAAGAGCAGATTCCAATAGCGATCGATCACGAATGCGGGATACGGTTCTTGCTGCCGCAGCATAAAATGAAGCGCTTTGCGAACCGAGGTCATTTCAGGAGCCGACAGATCAGTTTCGGCGTGAATGGGGGCAAATCCTGCTGCGCTCAACATCAGATTTTGCTGTCTAAGCGGAACTTCTAGAACAGTTGCCAATTGCAGCACCATCTCTCGACTCGGTTTGGCTCGTCCTGATTCCAGAAAACTGATGTGACGTTGGGAAACTTGACTGGTCACGGCTAAATCAAGCTGACTAAAGCTGCGCTGGTTGCGCCATTGCTTGAGAAGCAATCCAAAGGAATCAGGTTGGAGGGAGATAGTAGAACGTTGCTGCATGGCGGAATGTTGGATTGGGTGGCGATTACTTGACAGGTAATTGTTTTTATTATCCCGCTTTGGCACGATCGAACTCAAACGCATTCAACTTTCTAAAGGATTTGATGATGAACCTGTACTTTGCCCCGCTTGCCTGCTCACTCGCTACCCGGATTGCCTTGTATGAGTCTGGTACAAAAGCTCAATACACCTATGTTGACTTGAAGGCAAAGCGTCTTGCCGATGGTTCAGACTTTTTTAAGGTTACCCCGATGGGTCAGGTGCCCGTACTGCACACCGATGAAGGCATCATCTTGACCGAAAATCCTGCAATCCTGCAATATGTAGCTGACCGCTTCTCTACTGCACTCGCGCCGACTAAAGAACTAGAGCGGTTTCAGTTGCAGCAATGGCTCAATTTTATCAGCACCGAACTGCATAAAGCCGTCTTTGTTCCCTTACTTGACTCCCAGGCACCGCAGCCTGTAAAAGAGTATGCCCGCGAGAAAGTTTTGCTGCGTCTCGGATACCTGCAAGACCACCTCTCTGCCCATGACTTTTTGCTCGATCGCTTCACGGTTGCCGATGCCTACTTAGTAACGGTACTCAACTGGGTTAAGCCATGCAGCATTGAGTTGGCGCAGTGGAGTGCAGTTTACGCTTACCATCAGCGGTTGTTGAAACGGGCAAGCATTGCGAAGGCGGTCGGTGAAGAATGGGTGCTTTACCAAAAAGAGCAAGCGCAGTCTGCAAGCCTGAGTCAATAACGACCATCGCCAGTGCCGATCGCATTCACAAATCGAGACTTCATTTAACATGAATTCGATGAAGGCTTTTCGTTTCGTTGCTTGGCGCTTTTGCCCCCAACCCCTCAATTCTGGGATACTTTCAGACAAGCATTCTAGTTCAAAGTCCCTCACTGGTGGGGATTTAGAGGACTGACTGGATTAACAACCGCAGCGAAAAACTTTATCGAATTCACGTCATTTAGAGCGCTGAAAATACACTACTTACTCACCACAAAACCATGCTGAAGTCAACAGATGTTTCGACAACCAACGCATTCAACTCTCTGAAAGCCTTGTATTTGCTCCTGACGATCATAGGAACTATCGCGCCCTGGGTTTGGCTACTTCAAGATCCGACGGTCTTGTTGTCGCCAACTCTGTTTTTGCAAAGAGGCTTTGAAAACAACGTTGCTGCCGCTGTAGCAAGTGATTTGCTTATTTCAATTGCTGCGTTTTTCTGCTTTGCGTGGCTTGAACTGAACCGATTAGGAGCCTCTCGATTGTGGATCGTCCTGTATGTTGCATTAACCTTTGGCATCGGACTTTCTTGCGCTCTCCCGTTTTTCTTGTACCGTCGAGAGCACCTTATCAAACAAACAGCATTTAACCAGTAGACAACCTCACTGATGTTAGGAGATTTCTAGCAAAGAAGTTACCAACCTTGGGAAGCCCCCTAAATCCCCCAATTCTGGGGGACTTTGACTTTCAGAACTCTCAATGGAGACAGCCGGGTAAATTTATTAAAGGAAATCTCCTTAAACGCTCAAAGAGGACTCACCTTGTGTAATTCGATCGCCGATCGCTCTACCAGATTTAGCTCTGAGCAAGAAATGTGGCAATAGCTAGAGTAACGATTTGGCGATCGCTGAACTGATTTCTGCGGCTTACTTGTGTTCTACTAGGGTGTTCTATCAAGAAAAGCGTCATGTCCATCAGAGCAAGCTTATGCTTTCTGGCCACTACCCATAAACCAACTAACTGCCTCGTGAGCGATCGCAGTTGGCACGGTGTGTGACCCGTCAAACTCTTGATAGCGCACTTCGTAGCCAGCCTGTTGTAGCTGAGGCACAATTCTTCGACTACAGCCATCGATCGGTAACACTGGGTCTTGAGTGCCATGCGAGACAAATAAACGAGGCTGCCCTTCTTGGGTAGCGGGCGCGACAAACCCTGGTGAGAAAGCAATGACGTGAGTAAATAGATTGCCATTTGTGATACCGACCGAGAGCGCATAAGAAGCACCATCAGAAAATCCCGCGATCGCAAGGCAAGCAGGATCGATCTCACAACAGCAAAAGGTTTGCGTCAAGGCTTGATCAATAAAAGTAATATCAGAACCATACTGGCTAACAATCACATCCCAGGTGCGATCGCGAGAATCGACAGACAGCAGGATAATGCCCAAGTCATCTGCCCAAGGTTGTAATAGATTTAATCCATCTTCAGCATCTCCCCCGGCCCCATGTAGCATCAATATGAGCGGGGCTGGACGACTGGACTGGTAGCGCTTGGGCATATAACGAAACCCATCTCGTTGACCATCTAGTCTTAGTAGATGAAGTCCGATCGCAGCAGATTTTGTGGGCCGATTTGGACGAGATAGCAATCGCCCTTCCAGATGCTCTAACTGGCTAATCATGTTAATGCTATTGGAAATGTTATTGAATTAGTCAGAGATACTGCTAACTTCTAAAAAATCAAGCAGCAGGTTCAGAAATACTTGAAACTCTAAAAAAAGTTTTGCTGAGATTGACAGTCTCAACCCTGCGGCATGTCCAACAATAGACCTTCTGAATGATTGCTCAACCTACCCAAAGCAGGACATTTTGAGGAATTTGTAACGATAGTTCAGTATTGATGGTTAAAGGATAAACCGTTTCTAGCACCTATCTCTAGCATTGGTTTTAGCATTGTTTAAAGTAATCCAGAAATGCTGACATTTGCAAATCGCTAAAGCTAGCTTTTGGTTGCTCATCTCTCTGTTGACAAAGCCCAAAACGCCTCAGCTATTCCCTGATGGAGAGGTTGCCCCATTTGCCCTTGTCTAGAGTGATAGCGATCGCGCTTGTGTTCTCAAGCATTGTAAAAATCCAAATTATGAGTATTCCAGTTTCTCCCTGGGCTTTGATGTCAGACACCTACTTCAAAGTTCTTCCGGCTGTTTGGAGCGAGTTAAACTACTGGAAAGCTCAAGCACAGCAGATTCCAAATTTAGAGCTTCGCAAACAAGCTTTGGATAGTTTAGAAGCCAAGCAATTTCACTGTGAGGGTGGCTCTATTTATGGATTATTGGCCAAACGTCGGGTCTACCGTTCAAACTATGCCGAGTCAAAGTCAAAGTGCCAACACATTAAG
>NZ_JBJPHU010000163.1:0-11737 GCF_052939515.1 Phormidesmis sp. 146-33 | reverse complement strand
TTTCAGATTTCTGGCGATTTGGCAACCCCTTCTTGAGAATGGTGCAAGATCTGAGGTAGACTTCTCTGCTTGCCTTACTCCTCTCTTCCCGACTTTTTCCCAGATTGAACGATATATTGAAGTCTAGCCAAGCTTTTGTGATGCTACCAATGTCTAATATCAAATCCTCCCAGCCTGCAAATAGGCAAATTGTGTGGCATACTACAGCGATATCTACACTTGGTGGCGATTGTTGTGAGTCTGTCTACGTTCACAAAGAAACACTTTGGTTAGACGAGCAAGGAGATGTAGTTTGTCGAGAGCCGCATCCAGATCTGATTGTGATAACAGTAGACACCCTGCGAAATGATCCAGAGTTATTTGCAGCAATTTCCCTGATTCAAATGAAGATTGATTCATCATGGCCTCTGTAAATAGAGTTGATGACAATCCTCTCTGAAATAGCGGGCTACAAAGGAATCGTGAAATAAAAACGGCTACCTTTTCCGACTATGCTTTCAGCCCAAATGCTCCCACCATGTTGTTGAACAATACTACGACAAATCGCTAATCCCAATCCTGTTCCTTTTTTCTGAGAAGAATCAGAACAACGCACCTGATGAAATCGCTCAAAGATAGCTTCTAGCTGATCACCAGGAATTCCACACCCTTGATCTTTGATAGTGATTTGCAGCAGGTTAGGGAGTATAGAAGAGGAGTCAGAAATCTTCTCAACATTAATCCAGACTGTCTCGCCGCCAGGTGAAAACTTGATTGCATTATTGATTAGATTGGTGAGAACTTGGATGATGCGATCGCTATTTACATTAACTTCAACACTCTGAATCTCAGGATCATGCGAAGACACACAGAGCGTCACCCCGGCTTGATGGGCTAAAACTTGCAGTGTATCTACGACATCTGCTATCAGGTTTGTAAGATTGCAGGGATGCTTTTCTAAGGCGATCGCGCTTGACTCCAACCGCTCTAGCTCCAAAACATCATTCACCAAACGAACTAAGCGATCGGCATTTTTAGCCGCAATCTTAACAAAGCGCTGCCCCCGCTCAGACTCAATATCGATGCGATTGTTGGCTAACAACGTTAATGCGCCGTGAATCGAGGTTAAGGGCGTTCGCAGTTCATGGCTGACCACAGAAATAAACTCATCTTTCACCTGAGCGGTAATGGTTCGCTGAGTAATATCGGTTGAAATGCCACACACAGCCTGAACAGTTCCACTCGCATTGAACAAAGGAAACTTAACAGAAAGATAGGTATGCAGCCCGTCCTCAAGCAGTGCAACTTCTTCAACCTCCAAGGGTTGCCTACTTTCAATCACAGTCTGGTTATTGGTGATAAACTCAGCAGCGATCTCAGGCGAAAAAACATCTTCGATCGATCGACCAATAATCTGCTGACCATCAACCTTGAACGTTTTTTCATAACGCTGATTAATGAGCAAAAAATTCTTTTGAATATCCGTTAGATAGATAACTGATGGGGAGTTGTCAATGATTGCTTGAAGCACATGCTGGCTATCTCTCAATGCTTTTTCTGTTTTCTGATGTTCAACAATTTCTTGGCGCAGTTGGGCACTGATCTGTTGCAATTCGTAGATTTGCGCTACATAAGTTTCTAGTTCTTCCCTATGATTCGTTGACGAACTCACAGATTGGGCTTGATCAGTCAAATCTTCAGCCCGCATCAACTCAAGCTTGTTTTGTAGCAAGGATCTCCATCCTACTTCTGATGGCACGATTTTAGCGTCAGTTGGATCGCAAACCGTAGTATCGAGGCAACTAATCACTCGTCCAACTATTTTTCGATCAACACAGTGCGGTTTTGAGTAGCGCTTAAAGACTCGTCCATCTTTGAATTCCACTAAGCTATGGCTCTCTAGGTCGAGTTGATCATATTCTGCACTCACCTGCGCTAGAAAATGTCTTGGATCTTTCACATAATTTTGAACAAAACTTAGTAACTGATGGTGGCTTCGTGATAAGGCAATTGACTCAGGTATATCCCATTGTTTAAAGAATCTTTGGTTGTAGTACAAAATTTTTCCTTCAGGATCGACGACTAGAATTCCATTCAATGCTGATTCTAATGCCACCTCTAAAGGAGGGAAAGCCGCTTTCGATTTGCCTATTTGAAGGGGTAGAGCGTCTTTGCAAGCTTGGCTTTGTTTTAGATACTCGATTTGCGATCGAAGGTTTTTTAGCTCTTCAATCAGCTCATCTCTGCTCTTGCCTTCACTTTCAGTGTTACTCATCGTATTAACAAGTCAGCTATATTGTTTGAGGAAGATTTATTCTTATAGAAGTGATGAACTTGTAATATGCCAGCAGAATGTGAATTATTTGTGATCATAATTTTTTGCACTTTGACATTCAGAAATTTCTAATCCAAGGCATCCCAACCCAGCGCATCTGTGATTTGGTCAGCTAAGTCCTCTGGATTAAAAGGCTTTGCTAAGATCGCTGCAACCTTGATTCCTGCGAAATTGCGCTGGTCAATTACTCTAACTTTGGCAGTAAGAAAGATGACTGGGATCTGACAGGTGAGTGGGTTTTCCTGAAGTTTTTGCAGGGCGATCGTACCATCCATATCTGGAAGTATCACATCCAACAAGATCGCATCTGGCTGGTCTGCCACTGCCCTGGCCAATCCTTCTTCACCAGAGCTAGCTGTAATCACAGACCAGTCTTTCATAATTTCGAGACTAGCCTGTGCAATTTCTCGAATATCTTCCTCATCATCAATAATTAGAATCTGCTTCATCTATCCAAAACATACTATGCCTTAATGCCTTTTATGATGACAGACTTAATGTATCAAATAACGAACTTGTATTCAACATCACCTAAATGAGTGAGTTCGTAACTGAGTACATCCAATCAGTAAATAAGATTAACTGGTAAAGATGTTTTCTACAAAGGTTTAAGTTCTTGTGCCCTCACCAAGAACTTAATGTTCGACTTTATTTAACCCTACATTCTTAACCAGTTTATGTTACGCCAGGAACTCATTACTTGTTGAATTGTATTTTAGAGGCTGTTTGAACAGTATCAGAAGTTTTTTCACTTCGATTTTACTTCGTTCGCGATAAAAGTCAGGAATAAATCGTCGGTTTGTCCTTACGAACTTTATTTTGCTAGCCAAGATTTCAATCACGGGCAGAGCCGTACAAACAGGGTGTTGCTGAATGACGATATGATTTCGTAGCATTTTGAACGGAAGCTCAGGCTTTTCAAGAAGCGTTTCATATCCAGATTCAGCAACGCCGTACAAACAGTGGCAACTACCCATCTTTTTAAGCTTCTAACGCTTGTCGCAGTCGCTGCATCAGTCCTACAAGGCTACAGGGCATTAGAACATAGTCAAAGGCTCCCATTTCTATCGCTTTTTCTGCCTCGCTGCAATGAGTAGGCAGCAGAATCACACGGGCACTGCGCGTAATTTTTTTGCGCTTCAACTGCTGCAATACTTTTTCTCCGCTCAGATTAGGAAGATCGCTACCGAGCAAAATGACTTTAGGACGCAGCAAAGGATTTGACCCCGCGATCGCTCTCACTGCATCTGACCCATCTTGTAGCCAGTGAGTGTGGTAGCCTCGCGTCTCCAAGGCTTTTAGAATTAATTTAGCAAACGCCTGATCCGAGTGAACCAACACAACATCCACGACTGGCAAGGGTTGAGGTTGAGGCGGCTTCCAGCCCGATGGAAAAACGCGATCGCCGCCCAGGTTTTTTGCTGCGTTGAGCGCCGCGATCGCCGCCTCTCGGATCACCAAAAGTTCAGTCCCATCTTTTAGTGCCTGAGCCACTCCCGCACTAAATGTCATCTGAAGCGGACTACCCTCTGTCGTCGTCCAGCTTGCTTGACGCAACGTTTCTAGAATCTGGGCAAGCCACTCTACACCATCGCTGCGCGTCATCCCATACATACCCACGACAAACTCGGCTCCACCCCAGCGAGACATAATATCTTCCGGGCGTAGTTCTTGCCGCAGGAGCTGCCCAAACTGGCGCAAAAGTTTGTCTCCTGTTCCATAGCCATATTGTTGATTCACTGACTTCAAATCGTCTAGCTCCAAAACGGCTAAACAGAGTGGTGGCTGTGACTGCTTAGAAAGCTGCAAGAGTGTCTCTAAATCTTGGGTCGATCGCTGTCGATTGGTTAGCCCAGTTAGAGAATCGACCTCGGCCTGGCTTTGTAGGAGGCGAGTTCGTTCTAGTCGGTTGAAAATGCGGTTGACCAGCTCTGGCGCAACGATCGGCTTGCTAGCATAATCGTCTGCCCCTACTGCAAAGACTTGATGAATGGTGTCAGCATCCGTACAACTCGTGAGAAACATCACAGGCAAACTCTGCCAGCGAGGATCGTGTCGCAAGGTTTGACAAAGCTCAATACCGTTGATGTTTGGCATCTGGACATCGAGCATCAGTAGGTCAGGTCGAACGGCTTCCAGGTGTTCCCAAAATTGCAGCGGATCGTTTAAGGTCGCCACTTGCAGACCCCAAGGCTTTAGCAACGTAGAAAGCGAATTGAGAATGAAAGTATCATCATCGACGGCCAGAATTCTCGCTTCATTTTTTTGGGTTTGCTGAAGAGCTTTAACCACCGCTTCAAGGACTTGGACAGGTGTTGTAGTTTTTTGCAAAAAGCCTCGTCCTCTGAGGCGGGCCACTGCAACTCGATCGGTAAACTGATTACTGCTTGTAAAGACTAGTACGGGCAAAGCAGGAGATTGCTGAGACAGTTCTGCTAGAAAGGTGAGTCCGTCTTCTCGATGATCGGCAAACGATAAATCCAGCAATACCACATCGGGCTGAATGCGCTTCATTACCTCTCTTGCTGCATCAGGATGGGGCGCTAGCGTAGCTCTCAACCCAACCGCGATCGCTTCTGCCACGAGCAGAGCACCCAAAACCTGATCATCATCCACAATTAATAGCTGGAGAGACGATAGAGATTTGTTGCAGATAGAATCAATTCTCAGGGTAGGGTGATTGGGCGTTTTGGGCACTGCTTTTTCTATTACTTGTCTGAGATCTGCGATCGCTTTCTGTAGGTGGAATCCTGAGATATCTTCGGATTCAAACTGTTCTTCAAGCTGTCTGGCGAGATCAGATCCCTGCCCGACTCCGAAGGTGCCCAAAGAGCCAATGAGTTTGTGTGCTTCTTTCTGGGCACTCAGGCGGGTATTTGGGTCGAGTGGGTTCTGCGCTAATGAGTTTGCAGCTTGTTCTAGGAAATCAATTTTGAGTAAAATCCGCGACTTGCAGGAGTCCCAAATTTTGGCAATGCGATCGCGGCTTTGCTGTTGCTTTTGGCTCACGACCGCGAGAGGGGGTTGAGGGTTTAGATAAGCCTGATTCAGGCGATAGCCTAACCCATATACAGTTTCAATGAGATCTCCTGCTCCCGCTTTTTTTAACCTCTGCCGCAGCCCTTTAATGTGCGCTTTGATCGTATCTTCACTGGGTAACTCTTCCGCAAACGACCATAATTGTTCTAGTAGGACACTGCGACTGTATACGCGCTGGTTATTTCGCAATAGTAGCTCTAAAATTGCATACTCTTTGGGTGTCAGGTGTACTGGATAGTCGCTGTAAGTAACTTTGCAGGTACCAGGATTTAAGCGCAGTTCACCCCATTCCAAAGTAGGAGCAACAGCAGGCTGACCTCGACGTAGCAAAGCGCGAACCCTAGCCGCTAATTCTGTCAACGAGACAGGTTTAACAAGATAGTCATCGGCTCCTGCATCTAGCCCCATTACTTTGTCTTCGCTAGTGCCCCGTGCGGTCACCATCAAAATGGGAGATTGAATATCGTGCGATCGCAGCTTATGACAAAGACGAATACCGTCAAGCTTGGGCAGCATCACGTCTAATATAATCAGGTCATAAGTCACAATTTGGGCTAATTCCCACCCTTCTTGACCATCTAGAGCAATATCAACCACGTAGGTTTGCTCTAGAAATGCGGACTTAAAGAGGTCAGCAAGCTCCTGATGGTCTTCAACTAATAGAATTCTCACAAGGCAATGGATTGGTGGTAAAGGTAAAGTAGGGTGGTTGGGTGTGTGAGCAAAAAAATCTACTACTCCGGCATCTTTTGTTGTTAATAAACTTCAAGATGCCAAATCTTCTATATCTGTTGACTTGAGATGTAAGAAGACGATTAGTCAATTACTACCTGTTTAATAGAAGCCTGATTTCTTGGTTAAGCGATCGCGATCTTGAGAATATATTAAGGAAGGAACCGCAATTCATAATTATTTAGTCCTCAGATAAAATAGCCTTAGTTACTAATAAAGGTAGAAAAAAGAGGGAAAGGTTGAAATCTTAAGGGTTGCAAAGCTTTCCTAGAATCGTGCTACTTTGCCTCTCAGTCTTCATCAGTTGAGGTTAAAAAACAGAGCGCTCTAAGCCATCAAACAACCTCATAGGGGTACAGAAATCACTATCCCAATTCTGTCACAATTAGGCTTGCTTGACACAACACCTGCAACGATGATGGATACCACCTGGCTACTTCCCTGACAAACCGCTTGATCCCCACGCGCAGATCTGCGATTCTTCGGGGGTTGGCAAAGTCAATGCCACCTTGATTCAAGACTCAACCCTGTTTTTCTTCACCAAATATTCACCTTCTCACTTTAGCTTTGAGCTATGGAATGGTGGCGAGAAGGCGAGACATGCAAACAGAGTCACAGGTAGGGATCAGATCATGGAAAAGATTTTAGTCATTGAAGATGAACCGCAGCTTCGAGCCAACATTCAGGAGATTCTAGTACTTTCAGAGTTTGAAACGATCGCAGCCGCAGAGGGGCTAACAGGCGTTCAGATAGCGAAAAGTTGCGCTCCCGATTTGATTATCTGTGACATCATGATGCCTGAGTTAACAGGGTATGAAGTCCTAACTGCAATTCGTCAAGATGAAGTGACTTCAAACATTCCTCTGATTTTTTTGACCGCCCAAACCCAGCGATCGGATGTGCGTCGAGGCATGGAATATGGCGCGGCTGATTATCTAATGAAGCCCTTCTCACCTTCAGAACTCTTGAGAGCTGTCACCACCCAGCTAGCCAAACGAGAGATTTCTAATCGTGTAGCGGAAACCAAGCTCAATCACCTTCGCACCAATATTAGTCTGGCATTGCCCCATGAGCTGCATACACCCTTGAACGGCATCTTGGGTATGTCAGGACTACTTGCTGAAAGTTGTAGTAATCTGTCTGCTGATGAAGTACGCGAAATGGCTCAGATCATCCAAGGCTCTGCACGCCGTCTCCATCGACTCACTCAGAATTTCCTGCTCTATGCAGATTTGGAACTCATAGCAGCGAACCCAGAGAAACTACGAGAACTACGGGCGGGCGAAAAGAGTAGCTTCGCCAAATCAGCGATTGCATCGATCGCCAAACTCAAAGCGCAACAGGCGGGTAGAGAAGAAGATCTACAAATGGAGTTGCAAAATTTACCCCTGCCGATATCAGAAGAAAAACTCAGTAAAATCATTGAAGAACTCATCGATAATGCGTTTAAATTCTCACAGCCGGGCACTTTGGTAGAAGTCAGCAGCCAGTTTGATGCCACCACATTTACGCTTAATGTTATCGATCGCGGAAGAGGCATGACGGCTAGCCAAATTGCTAACTTAGGAGCCTATATGCAGTTTGATCGAAAGCTCTATGAACAACAAGGTTCAGGACTGGGATTGATGATTGCAAAACGCATGGTGGAATTACATGGGGGAGAACTAAATATCTCAAGCATCCCAGAACAGCAGACCGTCGTACAGGTCATTTTTCATCGACAGATTCATTGATAAACTAGAGGTACACTTCCTATGTCTCCTCTCACCGCACCTGAGATTGTGCTACAGATCGAACGGCTAAATAGCCTCTATCATCTAGCCCTGGCTCTTAATCAAGCAGAAACAATTCAGGACATTTATACAGTTGCGCTAGATGGTATTGGACGGACATTACAAACTAGCAGAGTGGCTGTTTTAGTTCCGGATGCAGATGGCATTCCTCGATATCAAGCTTCAATTGGCATCAGCGATCGCTATAAACAAATCGTAGAAGCCTACCTTGAATCCCTGAATGAACCCCTGAATGACAAAACAGTTCTCATTTCAAATAGTGAAGAAAAGCATGGTGTTGGATTACTTGACGAACTTCGAGAAAATGAAGGGATCAAAGCGACTGCTTCTTTTCCGCTACGCTACCAGGGAAAGAATTTAGGAAAAATAATTGTCTATTATGATGCTTTTCATGAGTTTGCACCGGAGGAAATTAAGCTAGCAAAAACGATCGCAACCTATATCGCAACTGTAATCACTCGTAAACAAAGTGAAATAGCTTTACAGCAAAGCTACCAACAATTAGCAGATGCAAATATCGAGCTGGCTAAAGTGACTCAGTTGAAAGATGAATTTTTGACTAACATGAGCCACGAATTGCGGACACCTCTCAACGCAATCTTAGGATTATCCGAAGGATTGCTAGAAGAATCCTATAGTGGGGCACTCAACGATCGCCAAAAGAAAGCAATCACCACAATCAAACACAGTGGAAGCCACTTGCTCGATTTGATCAACGACATTCTAGATCTCGCAAAAATCGAATCTGGAAAAATAGAACTACACCTCACACCAGTTTCAGTCCATCATCTCTGTGATTCTAGTTTGGCGATTGTGAAACAATTAGCGGACAAGAAAACAGTCCGATTAGTCACTCAAATCTCGACTGAAACGAATGCAATCTCGATCGATGAGCGGCGAATGCGCCAGGCACTCATTAATCTTCTAAGCAATGCGGTCAAATTCACGCCAGAGGGTGGTCAAGTGACATTAACCGTCCAGCCCGACTCAATTCATCAACACATTTGTTTCGGTGTGATTGATACGGGAATTGGCATCGCTCCAGAACATATTACTCAACTGTTCCAATCTTTTGTACAAATTGATAGCCGTGTCAATCGCCAATATACTGGAACAGGATTAGGATTGGCATTAGTTCGTCGCATTGTTGAACTGCATGATGGCATTGTCACAGTGGAGAGTAAGGTGGGACAAGGAAGTCAGTTTACAATCCATTTACCTTGGAGACAACATGATTTAGGACAATGTAATCCAGAGGTAGATTCGATTCGCTCCTCAAAAGCTGCTACTGCGATCGGCTTCTAGCCCTTAAATGTTTAAAGTAAATGCTTAAAGCTGAGAACAGATATAGTCCTAACGCAACCGAAGGCGGCTAAAACTTTCCATGAAAACGGCCTCTATTCTCGTCGTCGATGACGAAAGCACTAATTTTGATGTCATTGAGATTCTACTCTTTAAGGATGGACATCAGTTGAGCTATGCCTCTAGTGGGTGTGCAGCCTTAGCATGGCTGAAAACAAACCAACCGGATGTAATTTTGCTAGACGTAATGATGCCAGATTTAGACGGGATGGAAGTGTGTCGTCGCATCAAAGCAAGCCCTGTAATGCAGCAAATTCCTGTGATTATGGTGACTGCCTTGAACTCCAAAGAAAGCTTGGAACGCTGTCTAGAAGCCGGAGCAGATGACTTTGTAGGCAAACCTGTCAATGGGTCAGAACTGCGAGCGAGAGTGCGATCAATGCTGCGTATCAAACAGCAATATGATGCTCTGGAGGGTATGTTGCAACTGCGGGATGAATCGCTACAGTTGCGGGAAGATATGTCAAATATGATCGTTCATGATTTACGAAATCCGCTGACAAATATTGTTCTCTCTTCTCAAATTTTGAAGCTGCAAAATCTTACTGACAAACAGCAGCAGAAAGTTGAACAAATCGAGTATGCGGGGCGACGACTACAATCTTTAGTAGATAGTCTTCTAATCATGGCAAAGCTAGAATCTGGAAAAATGTTACTGAACCGGACTGAAGTCAATCTTTGCAAGATGGGTCAGGAAGTAATCACAGATTTTCAGGAGATTGCTGCTCAACAGCAGATTGAGCTAGTGAGCCAGCTACCAGAAGATCACAAAACGTTTTGGGTCGATGCTGCGTTGATGCGTCGTGTCATAGATAATTTGCTCTCCAATGCACTTAAATTTTCTCCTGCCAACACTCAGGTAGAATTAGAAATCTACTACCCCTCCGAGACACAGGTTCACATTAAAGTGAAAGACATGGGACGTGGAGTTAGTGAGGCCTTACAGCATCGCATTTTTGAGAAGTATGAAGTTGGGGAAGCCTTTCATGGAGTTCCTCAAGTTGGTCTAGGGCTGACTTTCTGCAAAATGGCGATCGCTGCACATGGAGGTACAATTTCTGTAGAGAGGCAGCAGCCTAAGGGGGCCGTTTTTACTATTAAGATCTAACTTGAGTGTTGTGATGTGGTGAGAGAGAAATCAACATCCTTCCGTGGTGGGATGTTGAAGGCAAAGGAATAGGCGAGAGTGCAGACGAGTTAAGGCTCGTTCAGTTAGTGTCACGAATTATTCGCGCTGAGGAGTGAGGGGAGAAAAAGGCTTAGAACGAGGGAGAACCCCCGAAGCAGGAGACCTCTCATGACGAACAGCTTCGCTGCGCCAAGGGCGTGCGCAGAGCGAGAACAACAAATTCTCCGAGTTCGACAACAAGGTGTGCATCCGGGACTGGAAGCTGCGCTTGCAGAGCAACTACGAACGGAAGTGGTGAGTACAGTCAAACAGGTGTTGGAAGGGGCGCTGAGAGAAGAAGTAACGGAATTTCTGAAGCATTTAGAGGGCAAGAGACCGTACCGCTCAGGCTACTACGAACGGCAACTGCATACCCAGTATGGCACCATTGAGCAGTTGCAGGTGCGGAAGTTACGAGAGCGGAACCCAGAACGCCAGTGGCAGATTTTGGAACGCTATCAGCGGAGTCTGGGGAATCTACTGGATTGGCTGTGCTGTTTGTATGTGATGGGACTGTCGTTGCGAGACTTGCAAGAAGCCTTGTATTTTGTAGTAGGTCGAGTTCTATCGGTGAATGCGGTGAACCAAATTACGTTACAAGTTCAGCGACGACTGGAGGAGAAACGACAAGCGCGATTCAGCCAGACCCCCGCGATCATCCTAGTCGATGGGGTGTGGGTGGACATCCAGTATGTGATTGCCGATGAGTACAAGGAAGACTTATCGGGACATCTGCGGCAACGGCGGCAAGTGGAAGAACGAGTGGTCTTAGCGGTAATGGCAGTCTGGGCAGATGGACGCACAGAATTAATCCATTATGAGGTTGCCGAAACCGAGAGTGAAGCCGCTTGGCGGGAGCTATTTGCCCACTTGATTGAGCGCGGATTCAACCCAGAAGCACTAGAGCTAGTTTGTAGTGATGGCAGTTCAGGGCTACCGCCCGCGATTGCCGCTTACTTTCCGAATGCTCAACAACAACGCTGTATTACCCACAAAGTTAGAGGGATAGAACGGCATTTGAACTATGAGCAACTGCCTCAAGTAGATGCTCAACAACAACCGCTCAAACTCACCGATACCAAGCAACGACGGCGCTTTGAAATCACCAGTGATGCTTATGATATTTTCGAGGCAACGGATGTCAACCAAGCACAGGTGCAATTGCAAAGCTTTGCCCAGAAGTGGCAATTGCTTGAACCCGATGCAGTCCGCACCTTTCTCAAGGATAGTGAATTAACCTTGACGTTCTATCAATTTCCGCCCGACCTCCACAGCTACAGCACATTTCAGGTTTATGGAGTACAGTAACAACAGTCAGCAAACCAGTTG
>NZ_JBJPHU010000162.1:0-11750 GCF_052939515.1 Phormidesmis sp. 146-33 | reverse complement strand
TTGGTCAATACCCGTACTCACTTGATTCATCCCTTTGTTCAGCAACGCCTAAATTCTTTGTTAACGTGAATTCGACGAAACCTTTCGCTATGGCTATTAATTCGGGCAGTCCCCGAGTAGATGAGTCCAAAGGTTATTGAAATGGAGTTCACAAGCCAGCCCGGCCCATGACCTGCCAATTGCTCTGAAGCACTACAGCCTTTAAAAATCGGGATGATAGGATTTGAACCTACGACCCCCTCGTCCCGAACGAGGTGCGCTACCAAGCTGCGCTACATCCCGGCTAGTCAATAATAGGGTAGCACGATCGACCCAACACAGAGAATCCTGCCCAACAACTTGTTAAACTAATTGATGCACAACTTTAGGGTAGACAGGCGTGGTTGTAAAGCCAGACTGGTTAAGGGTTAAAGCTCCTCAATGGGAGCGAGTCGGCAACGTCAAAGAAATTTTGCGAGACTTATCGCTCAACACGGTCTGTGAAGAGGCCTCGTGCCCCAACATTGGCGAGTGCTTTAACGCAGGGACGGCGACGTTTCTAATCATGGGGCCAGCTTGCACGCGGGCCTGCCCCTATTGCGACATTGATTTTGAAAAGAAGCCACAGCCACTAGACCCCACCGAACCGACGCGACTAGCCGAAGCCGTGCGACGAATGCGCCTCAATCATGTGGTGATTACTTCTGTCAATCGAGATGACTTGCCAGATGGCGGAGCGGCTCAATTTGTGCGCTGTATCCAAGGGATTCGGGCCGTCTCGCCTCAGACGACGATCGAAGTTCTCATCCCTGACCTCTGTGGCAATTGGGACGCGCTGGCTATCATTCTCCACGCCAACCCAGAAGTTCTCAATCACAATACCGAAACGATCGCTCGGTTGTATCGGCGAGTCCGACCTCAAGGCGACTATGCGCGATCGCTCGACCTGCTCAAACGCACCCGCGAAATCAGTCCGCACACCTACACCAAATCTGGGATCATGGTCGGTCTGGGTGAGACAGATGAAGAAGTCCGGCAAACGATGCGCGATCTGCGAACGGTCGATTGTGACATTCTGACGATCGGGCAATACCTCCAACCGAGCCAGAAACATTTGGGTGTTCAGACCTTTGTGACTCCTGAGCAGTTCGATCTCTGGCAGGAATATGGGGCGGCGATCGGCTTTCTGCAAGTCGTTTCTTCACCGCTCACCCGTAGTTCTTATCACGCAGAACAAGTCAGGACGCTGATGCAAAACAACCCACGGGGGCACGGTTGAAGGTTGTGGTGATGGGGGCGGGTGCCTGGGGTTCGACGCTGGCGAATCTGGCCAGAGACAATGGGCATCAAGTTGAGGTGTGGTCGCGTCAGAGCGGCAACCTTCAGACCACGATCGAGAACGCCGATGTGGTTGTGTCAGCGATTTCGATGAAAGGCGTAAGAGAGGTGATCTCAGGGCTACGATCAGCCCTCTCGCCTCAAACCCTTCTCGTCACAGCGACCAAAGGACTGGATGCCAATTCAGGAACGGCGATCTCTTCGAGTTACCCGCAAGGGGTCGCTTTGCCTCTTCTCCCGTCGCAACTCTGGCAAGCTGCTTTTCCTACTCACGCTGTCGCGATTCTTTCGGGGCCAAACCTCTCCAAAGAGATTCAACAAGGTTTGCCTGCGGCCAGTGTGGTTGCAAGCTCAGACTTACAGGCGGCGGAACGGGTACAAGCTGCCCTTTCTTCGGCTCGATTTCGCGTTTATACCAATCCCGATCCCCTGGGCGTTGAATTGGGGGGCGCGTTAAAGAATGTGATTGCGATCGCCGTCGGAGCCTGTGATGGTCTAAATCTAGGAACCAACGCCAAAGCAGCCCTCGTCACTCGCGGACTCGCCGAAATGATTCGCATCGGCACCTATTGGGGCGCAAAAGCTGAAACGTTTTATGGACTATCAGGCTTGGGCGATCTGCTAGCCACCTGCAACAGTGCCTTGAGCCGAAATTATCAGGTAGGTTATGGGTTAGCGCAGGGCAAACCGTTATCTGACGTTCTGGCTCAGTTAGAAGGCACCGCAGAAGGAGTCAACACGACACAGGTGCTCATTCGACTGGCGGAGCAACAGAAGATTTCAGTACCGATTTCGTCTCAAGTTCATCAACTCTTGCAAGGTGAAGTCACCCCTCACGCCGCCGTTTCAGCCCTGATGCTTCGTGACAGCAAGCCAGAAGTTTAGAAAGTTGACATCCTCTACGCCCAACCCTTCGGGGATAGACGTAGATTCTTAAGACTCACGACTTAGGTTTCTGCTTCACAGGCACTTGACTAGACATCGCTGCCCCCGCCAGTACGCCTCCACAGACTGCTTGATCTACCGTGTGCCCCCGGCGGATAATCCTCGATTGCGGATTACTTCCCCAGAGGCAATATCTCTAGGCTTGGTTGATCCGCATTCCAAACACTGATGAACCCGATCGCTCAAATCCTTTTTGACGGTTGCCCCGCAATCTGGACACTCTTGGCTCGTTCCTCTAGGGTTCACCTTGCCAAAATGCACCTCTCGCTTCCAGCACACCCAGGGCAATATCTGATTGAGAAATTGACCAAATCCAGCATCCAGCGTATGTTTCATTGACCGCTTTGAGTTCTGGATTTGTTGTCTTTGCGTCAGTCAATGACTTGCACTGGTGAGCAAAGTTGGGAGAGGGCGCGTCAGCCGGAATGATGTATTCCCGTCGAATGGAGCAAGCATTGACCTCACACTTGCGAGATTCAATCCAGTCTTTGCGTTCACGCAGTGCGTAATTCCAGACTTTGCGGCAAACAATCAGCCATTGCTCAATGAGTGCCGCCTGGTCGGAAGTGGGGACTAGCTTGAATTCGTAAGTGAGGGTTAACATGATCCACCTACAACCAAACGGAGTACCGTTATGAAGCGCTTCGCTAGTCTGAAGAACGCAGCACTCCGGCGTTATTGGTAGAATTACAAAGTAGATGAACTCGGTGAATCATTTCGCTTGTCTTAAATCAATCAGGCACCTTCTAGAAATTTCTTCGTCGAGACTTACGTCGCTCCTCATTGAGCTATTCCTTGTCTTTTGCTGCTAATGTCGATATTGATAAAGCTCATGAAAACCCCTAACTCTTGTTTTTCAGGTAAAACGCCTATGCTGCTCAGAGGATTTTCGATGCGACGTGTCGTTTCCACATTGGCGATCGCAGGTTGCCTCACGTCGGTTCTGCCGATCGTCGCCTTTGCCCAAGGCCTGCCCGGATTGACAATCTTTAGTGGAGTCAAGAGCGAAAACCAACTGAGCTACCGTCTTGATTTTGGTGGAAACTCTAACTCCTGGGATCGCTACCGTCTGCGAGTTCCCCGCGCCAAGATGAAGGTGGCTGTCGCTCAGTTTGCGATCGACTATCCCAACTACTTTAAGGGCACGTTTGATCCCAAAGATGTCGAACTGATGGTCAACGACAAAAAAGTCGCCATCGAAGAAGTCAAGTGGTCAAAAGAAAACTACGTGATCGAAGTCTTTCCTAAAGAACCCGTCCCCGCAGGCACCAACGTCGAACTGATTTTCTCAAACGTCAGAAACCCTAGCAGCGGCGGCATGTTTTACTTTAACTGCAACGTGCTGTCTCCCGGAGATGTACCTTTGCTGCGATCGCTCGGCACCTGGATCATTACCATCAGCTAGTTTCAAATTGTCTCAAAATCTTGAAGGGTGAAGCGCTTCGATCGAAGCGCTTCACTTTTTAGTTCACACTCACTTTTCCAAGTGGTATATTTGTAGACTGTGGCTTTTTGACGGTCACTTCACCTTTAGCTAGAGCAACCACAATGACCAAACGCACTTTAGAAGGAACCAGCCGTAAGAGAAGAAGAGTCTCTGGCTTTCGGGCGAGAATGAGAACCCCCAACGGTCGGCGGGTAATCACGGCTCGGAGAAAAAAAGGTCGGGCACGGCTTTCGGTTTCTGGTTAATTTCTGAATCTTTTGTAGAGGCAGGGCGAGGTCTGAGATGGCATTGCCCAAAGCAAATCGACTCAAACAACGACGAGACTTTGGTGCTGTCTATCAGCGAGGTCTGCGTCGAAACTCAGCTAACCTGGCGGTCAGGGCACTGCGTCCCCGCCAGAAGGATGAGCAGTCGCCCTCCCAGATTGGCATATCCATCAGCAAAAAAGTCAGCAAACACGCTGTTGTGCGAAACCGCATTAAACGGCAGATCCGAGTGGCTTTGCGCCAGTTACTTCCTCTCATCCCTCACGGCTGGAAAGTCGTGATTGTCGTTAGAGAATCTGCGATTAAGTGCGATTACTTCCAATTTCTGCAAGAATTAAAACAGTTGTTGGTAGACGCTGAGGTGATAAATGGCGATTAAAGAAGAGGTTTATTACGAAGGCGGCCCTCATGTCGGTGATTTGATTATCGGTTTGTTGTTGGCGACTACGGTGATCTGTATTCCCTTGACGATCGGTTCAGTTGTCCGAGCGCTCTGGCTGCGGTATAGAATTACAAATCGGCGGATTACCGTCACAGGTGGATGGATGGGTCGCGATCGTACCGATCTCATTTATTCCGAGATTGTCAAAGTCGTCACCGTTCCCCGTGGGTTGGGTGCTTGGGGCGATATGGTTGTGACGCTGCGAGACGGCAGTCGGTTAGAGCTTCGCTCGGTGCCCAAGTTTCGAGAAGTCTACGACTATATCAACGATAAGCTGTCCGATCGCGCTAAAAAAGCCAGTGGTGCACTGGGCAAGTAGGGAATTCCGCTTGTCTATGGACGGTTAATGATAGGGTGTACAGGCTAGACTGGGACGTGGTGTGCCAGCTAGCGTACACGCCGAGCCACATCAACTCGATCAAACTCGGCAAACTCAGAATTCTCTTTAGGTAGACGTAAGGCGAATGGACTTCGGTATAGGCTTTCTTTCCAACAACGTAATGCTGCCGATCCTAGACTTTTTCTATGGGATCGTGCCCAGCTACGGTTTAGCGATCGTGGCACTAACGCTGGTAATTCGCTTTGCGCTTTACCCCTTGAGTGCTGGCTCGATTCGCAGTATGCGCCGCATGAAGGTGTCTCAGCCTGCCATGCAAAAACGAGTTAAGGAGATTCAAGAGCGCTACAAGGACGATCCTGCCAAGCAGCAGGAAGCCATGAGCGCAGTTTATAAAGAATTTGGTAATCCCCTGGCTGGCTGCTTTCCAGTGGTGCTACAGATGCCTGTTCTGTTTGCGTTGTTCGCCACTCTGCGGGGATCACCCTTCTCAGACGTGCCCTACACTTTCAACTTTCAGGTGACCCCCACAGGTCAGGTGGAGCAGGTTCAGGCTTTTGTGACCCCGCCTCAAAACATTTTTGTAGCTGACGGCGTTCATGCAAAGATTGCGGCGATCGCTCCCAGTGGCACCCAGTTAGCCGTTGGCGAAAAAACTAAAGTTGAGTTTCAGACCAACGACGGTAAGCCGTTTGACGCGCTAGTGTCTGAGTATCCTGACAGCAATCTCAAGCCAAAGTTCAAAGTCACCAACGGCGCAGAGCGAATCAAGCTGAACGACGACGGCACGATCGAAGCCCTTCAGCCCGGAGATGCCACCGTTCAAGCGATTGTTCCAGGACTGGCGGCTGATAAAGGATTTTTGTTTATCGATAAGCTGGGACGTGTAGGCGCGATCGATCCGGATGGAGCGCTGCACTGGGACATCATTGGCATGGTGATCTTTTTTGGCGTTAGTTTATACATCAACCAGTTGCTCTCAGGTCAAAGTAGTGGGCCGAGCAGCAATCCTCAACAAGATACCGTCAACAAAATCACGCCGATCATCTTCTCTGGCATGTTCCTCTTCTTCCCACTTCCGGCTGGGGTGTTGATGTACATGGTCATTGCCAACATTTTCCAGACGGCTCAAACTTTTGTCCTGTCGCGTGAGCCTCTACCCGAAAATCTGCAAAAAATTGTGGATGCAGAAGCGGCAAAGACGAGCAAAGAAAAGGGGTCTGACGATCTACCATTTGAACCCGGTCGTAAAAAGAAGGCTTAACATGGGTGATCAGCTTCAGCAAAGAGGTCAGGAGTGGCTAGAAGAATTCTTGAAGTTAGCAAGTCTTCCAGCACCTGTGACGACCCAGATGAGAGAAACGTTTTCCGAGGCGAGTTGTTGGCTGACGATCGACCAGTCTGCCCTTCAAACTGACCAGGTTGATTCTTTAATCGGAACCGAAGGCGCAGTGTTGGACTCGATCCAGTATCTAGCAAACTCCATTCTCAATCTGGGTCAAACAGGCGAGTTGCAGGGTGCCTATACGATCGAGCTTGCGGGCTATCGAGAACGCCGTCAGCAAGCGTTGCTAAAGATTGCTGAACAGGCTGCTGAACAGGCTCGACAAACTAGCGCAGAGTATGAAATCAAATCGCTGTCCTCTGCCGAACGGCGACAGATTCACACCATTCTCAAAGACAGCCCCGATCTGGAGACGTTTAGCCGAGGGCAAGAACCCGATCGTCGTCTAGTTGTCCGTCCTGTACAGCCTGATCAGCCTCAAATTTAATCCTGGAGTGGGTCAAACACCTCGTTCAGCAACGCCTAAAATAGAAGTATGTAATGGTTGCCTGTGCTGAAAATGTGCAGGCATCTTAGTTTTTAATAGGATTGCCTCAATTCATGGAAGCGATTTACATTCCTCGGTTGACCCAAGCTCCTGAGCGCAGCCAGGCGATCGAGTTCAAAGAGATTTTGCCTAACTTGCCCACTTTGACTCCCGTGCAGGGCGTTTTGAAAGTCACCCATCAGGGCAACTATCTCGAAATTTCTGCTCAAGCGGAAACGATTGTCACACTCATGTGTCACCGTTGTTTACAACAATTTAACCATCGTCTCTCGGTGTCAGCGTCTGAGATGCTCTGGCTAACTGAGAAAGAAGCACAAGTTGAAGAACTGCCCCTCGATCGTGACCTTTCAATGGATGACTTGATTGAGACGCTGCCCCCCAACGGGTACTTTGAGCCTTCGGCGTGGCTGTATGAGCAGTTGTGTTTAGAGATTCCGCAACGTCAGATTTGCAGTCAGGACTGTCAGGGAATTGAGGTGAAAAAGGCTGACTCCAAGCCTGCGATCGATCAGCGTTGGGCTTCTTTAGAATCCTTGAAAGGTCAGCTTCCCTCATAAGATAGCGGTAGAGACTGGGACAGTAGTGTACGGTGTTAGTAAGACTTTAACTGCTGACCGAGCTAAATGCTCCTCCATGATCTATGAGCTTCAGCGACGAATTTAATCTGCTGCTTCGGGCCCGCTATCCGGTGATCTACATTCCCACCCGTGAAGAAGAGCGTGTGGAAGCAACGATCGCTCAGTGTGCCAAAAATCAAGGCGATCGGGCCGTGTATATCTGGGATTTTGTCGATGGCTATCAAGGCAATCCCAATGATCTCGGTGTTGGCAAGCGCAATCCGCTCCAAGCGCTAGAGTTTGTCGAGAAGCTACCCGCCAGTGCCGCCGCAATCTTTGTTTTACGAGATTTCCATCGATTTCTAGAGGACGTTTCGATCTCACGTAAGCTGCGAAATCTGGGGCGGTTGTTGAAGTCTCAACCCAAAAATCTCGTCTTACTGTCTCCTAACATTTCGATTCCAGATGACCTGAGCGAGGTGCTGACCGTTCTGGAGTTTCCCTTACCGGGCGCGATCGAGATCAAAACAGAGATTGACCGACTGTTAGGAGCGACGGGACAACGACTGGAACCCAAAGTTTTGGATGAGCTAGTGCGATCGTGTCAGGGACTCTCAACCGAGCGGATTCGCCGGGTTTTAGCGAGAGCGATCGCCCTACATGGTGAACTGCAACCCGAAGATGTCGATCTGATTTTGGAAGAAAAGCGACAAACCATTCGACAAACCCAAATTTTAGAGTTTTATCCTGCAACAGAGAATATCTCTGATATTGGAGGACTGGATAACCTGAAAGACTGGCTGCTGCTGCGGGGTGGCTCTTTTTCAGAACGGGCACGACAGTATGGCTTGCCTCATCCCAGGGGTTTGTTGCTGGTCGGAATTCAGGGAACTGGGAAATCACTGACGGCAAAAGCGATCGCCCACCACTGGCACCTGCCGTTACTGCGATTGGATGTGGGTCGGCTATTTGGCGGGCTGGTTGGCGAATCTGAATCGCGTACTCGTCAAATGATTCAACTATCAGAAGCGCTGGCTCCCTGCATTTTGTGGATCGACGAGATCGACAAAGCGTTTTCTGGACTGGATAGTCGAGGCGATGCGGGAACCTCCAGTCGCGTCTTTGGCACCTTCATCACCTGGCTGGCAGAAAAAACTTCTCCTGTCTTCGTTGTGGCGACGGCTAACAACATTCAATCCCTGCCGCCCGAAATGTTGCGGAAAGGTCGATTTGATGAAATTTTCTTTGTCGGTCTGCCTGCTCAAGAAGAAAGACGGGCGATTTTTGCCGTTCATCTTTCTCGCCTGCGTCCCCACAATCTCAAACACTACGATCTCGATCGCCTCGCCTACGAAACGCCGGACTTCTCGGGTGCCGAAATCGAGCAAACTTTGACCGAAGCGATGCACCTGGGGTTTAGCCAAAATCGCGACTTTACTACCGACGACGTTCTCGAAGCGGCCAGTCAAATCGTTCCGCTGGCCCGAACTGCCAAAGAGCAGATTGAATTTCTCCAAGAGTGGGCGGCCGCTGGCAAGGCCCGCATGGCCTCAAAGCACAGCAGCCTGAGCAACCGCATCCAGCGCCAGTTGCAGCAGCCAGAATGAGTATAGAAACGTTATTTCAGTTCTTTGATCGCTGGGACTCCCATCCAAAGGATTTCCCTTTTGTTGATCGACTCCCGTTTGATCGACCCCAACGGACGAGCCACAGCGGGACGAAGCTTTTGATATAGCTCAGGATGTTTTGCCTCAAGTTGAGCCTCACTGAGATTGGCATCTAGCACTTCACCGCGATCGGTCTTAACTGAATAGAGAAGACCTTTCTGAACCGATGTAATCACCACAATACGATCGCGTAACACTAGACGGCTAATCGTCGGTGACGGCTCAGATTGCAAAGCAGTCGCAGAAAGCAAAACACTTGTGGCAACAAATCCAGCAACCGTTTGATAACGCATCATGACTTCTCCAAAATCTGACATCACCCTAGCGAACTCGATCGCCAATTTCAAGGTGAGAAAAATCTTCAGGGTGGCGTGCCGATCGCAAAATCAATGTTAGTATCTTGCTTGCTTCACCGTTTGATGAGGGTGACTTGATGAGTTGGTCAGGTTTAGTCAAAGTTTCTGTGGGATTGCTTTTGGCGATCGCGCTGCTGGCTGGGGGCAGTCTGATGGCGGCTCAATACTTCATTACCAAATTGAGTGCGCCCCCTCCTAAGCCGATCTATCCAAACGACAAGCCTTTAGCCTCGAAACCAGTCGCTAAATCAAAAGCTGTCGAGAAACCGGAAGTCCAGGATGATACGCCCTCTGCCAAACCACTCCCTGCGGGAGCCTTTGCGGGACGGGTGAGCCAGCCGATCGGTCTGATTTTGAGAGATGCGCCAGGTCGCGATTCTTCACAGATTGGTGGCATCGACTTCAACGATAAAGTGTTTGTATTAGAAACCAGCACAGATGGAGATTGGCAAAAAGTCCGGTTGCAAACGGGCGATCGAGAAGGCTGGGTTAAGGCTGGAAACGTTGAGAAATCTGCTCAATAACATTGAATCTTTAGAAAAGGGACTACATTTGTTTTGAAAAGATGAAATTTCTTTCTTAAGGTAGATCTGTTAATGTCTGCCAAGATATAGGCACTCTAGGGATGATCCAGCTAAGATGTTGTCAAAGGAAAAGCACAAGCCTGTCCTCTTAGCCTCATCATTTACGCCTATCAAAAGAATATGGAAACCCTTGGTTATCTGCACCTTGCCTGCGAGAACGAATTGCCCAAAGACTTTCGCTCTCCCGTTCGGCCTTTGAGAATTTTGGATAGTCTAAATTGGCAAAAGCTTCCAAGTGGGGTCTGGGTAAAGTTTTTGAGCATTGCAGTTAGCCTGACGATTTTGAGTCTCGCAAGTGCGGCAATGGCTCTATTGCAAGAGGGCGATCGAGGTTCCGAAGTCGGCAATTTGCAAAACCAGTTGACAAACAAGGGCTGTTATTCAGGCTTGGTAGATGAGGTTTTTGGCCCTCAGACCAGAGAAGCGGTCATCACCTGCCAGCGCAGATTAGGCATAGTGCCAGATGGGATTGTCGGCCCTGCCACCCTTTCCGCTTTAGCCAGCAGTCCAGTGATTGGCGGCTCCAGTCAAACCCTCAACCCGATGAATAACCTGAGCGGCATTCTCAGACTCGGCAGCAGAGGATCGGCTGTTTCTGATTTGCAGAATCGCTTGAGCGCAGCAGGCTATTACACAGGGACGATCGATGGCGTTTTTGGCCCCCAGACCGAATCCGCAGTAATCCGACTCCAGCGCGACTGGGGATTGACCGCAGATGGAGTAGTTGGATCTCAGGTCTATCAAGCACTAAACAACAGTGCCCCAATCGAACCGACGACTTCCCGTCCACCCATTGCCAACAGTCGCGAATTGACGATCGGCAGTAGCGGTTCAGATGTAGAAGATCTGCAACGCCGACTGAGCGCACGGGGCTACTTTGAGGCTTCTCCAACGGGATACTATGGCTCAATCACTAGAGATGCCGTTCTGCGGTTTCAAGCGGCTCAACGACTCCCACAAACGGGCATTGCAGATGCTAGAACGCTGAATCAGTTGGGCATTGGGACGATCGGCTCTATCGATCAAGTCAATCGCTATCATGTTGTGATTCCAAAGCAGGGCGCGGTTACACTCTCACAGGTCAGACAATTTTTCCCCGCAGCCGTCGAAAGAACATCGAAGCTGGGTGACTATGTGGAAGCGGGCCGCTACCCCAATGTTGAACGAGCTGATCGCCAATCCAACCTGCTGCGGGCAAAGGGACTGGATGCGAGAGTCGCCTACCGCTAGTTAGTAGAGAAAGTAATCTACACCGGAAGCAGCGATCGCTGACAGGTTGGGCAGACAGCATGAATGGTTAGCTGACAGTCCAGCAAATGATAGCCTTCCTTTTGAGCAGCTTTGGTGCCAATCTTGAGGATTGGGTCACTTTTGAACTCGATCGTCTTGCTGCACCTGACGCAAATCAGGTGATGGTGGTGATGGGGATAGGGTTGGTTTAGCTCATAGTGCTTGTGGCCCTCGGCTAATTCTAACTCGCGCAAGATTCCCATCCGCGCCATGAGTTTGAGCGTACGGTAGATGGTCGAGAGACTGATGCCTTCTCCTTCGGCTTTGAGAACCTCGTAGAGATCTTCGGCGCTAAGGTGGTTTCCTTCTTCAAGATTTTGAAAAACCTGTAGGATGGTTTCGCGCTGTGGAGTCAGTCGCCACCCCTTTTCATTGAGTTCAGCTTTGAGTGATGCAGATGTATAAACAGGAGCGTTCATATTCTCAACAGAGCCTCCTTTCTTGAGAATATAGCATACAGAATCACAGGTTGATTATCAAGAAAATCTTCTTAGTGAGAATAATTGTCAACTGCTGAAGCGCTTCTAACGCTGTAAAGACGGGAGATCTAGCTTGAAAGAGCTTACGATCGCTTCTCAAAACTCAGGTACTTGATAATTAGGTGCAATCCGAATTGCTGAAGCGACTCATCACGCAAACCTAGCGATTAAATTTCGGCGTTGCATAATAGAGGGATGAATGAGGGTGTTGTACTATGCAGTGTCGATACT